>JAISPK010000081.1 GCA_031274985.1 Coriobacteriales bacterium
TAATCCGGGGCCGTTGGGGTTATTAGGTTTTGGTATGACAACGGTGTTATTGAACCTCCATAACGCAGAGATAATCCCGCTTTCGGTAGTCATCGTTGCCATGGGCTTTGCGCTGGGTGGTGCCGCACAGATCATCGCCGGAATCATGGAGTTTAAAAACAACAACCTGTTTGGCGCAACTGCGTTTTCTGCCTACGGCTTCTTCTGGTGGTCCCTCATCTTTATCTGGTGCAATCCCTTTGGCAGCGCAGCCGCGGATTCCTTCTCCATGGGCTTTTATCTGCTTCTCTGGGGAGTATTTACCCTTTTTATGTTCATTGGAACCCTGAAGCACAATCGCGCCACCCAGGTGATATTTCTTTCGCTCACCGTGTTGTTTTTTATGCTGAGCATCGGAGACTTTACTGAGATAGGCATGATAAAGACCGTTGCCGGATACATCGGTATCTTCTGTGGTTGCTCCGCAATCTACAACAGTCTTGCCCAGATCATCAATAACGAATTTGGCAGAAAGATTATGCCATTAGGATAGTAAACTCCTTTTGACGGGACAGTAGCCCCGTTACCCTGTCACTACTACTACCTTATGAAACCGTCGGGTGCCTTGTGCTAAAATGAGGGCAAAGCATAGACGGCATAGTGATAGGGGACGACTCATGCAGAGCAAAAAGAAAACAGTTGCAATGCTTCTTGCAGGTGGGCAGGGCTCCCGGCTCGGAGTTCTTACCGCAGAAAAGGCCAAACCTGCGGTGAGCTACGGAGGCAAATACCGCATCATAGATTTTCCACTTTCTAATTGCGCCTATTCGGGCATTGATACAGTAGGCGTTATGACTCAGTACCGTCCGCTTGCGCTCAATACCTATATCGGTACCGGATCGGCGTGGAACCTCGACACCTTATCGGGGGGCGCCTACGTGCTGCCGCCGTATTCGGTAGGGGAGTCGGGGGAGTGGTATTCGGGAACAGCCAACGCAATCTATCAAAACATCGGATTCATCGAGCAGTTCAACCCGGATTACCTCCTCGTGCTCTCCGGTGACCACATCTACAAGATGAACTATAAATGGCTGCTCTCGGCACACCAGGAGAAGGGAGCCGCGGCAACGATTGCCGTCATCCCCGTGCCGATAGAAGAGGCCTCGAGGTTTGGCATCATGAATACGGATGCGGACCTGCGCATCATCGACTTTGAAGAAAAGCCGGAGAACCCCAAGAGCAACCTCGCTTCTATGGGTGTGTATGCTTTTGACTGGAAGGTGCTGCGCAAGTATCTCTCGGCAGATGACATCAACCCTGACTCGGACAACGACTTTGGCAAGAACATCATTCCCGCGATGTTTGCCGGCAAAGAAAAGCTGTACGCCTATGAATACGGCGGCTACTGGAAGGACGTTGGAACGATCCAGTCGCTTTGGGAAGCAAACATGGAGCTTCTCACAGAAGACCCGCCCATCAATCTCTATGACGAGGGGTGGCGCATCTTTTCGCGTAACCCCAACGATCCTCCGCACTTTGTTGACAAAGGAGCCCGCGTTACCAACAGCATGATCTGTGAGGGCTGCAACATCTATGGCACGGTGCAAAACAGCCTGCTTTCGCCGGGGGTGGTTGTCGAGAAAGGGGCGGTTGTCAGGGACAGCGTCATCATGGATGACACGAGGATCTGCGCCGATGCCGTCGTTGACATGTCCATCATCGATGAAGAGGTCACGGTGGGTAAAGGCGCACTCGTCGGTGAGCCAAACGACCCGGACAAGTCCGAAAAAGAGATCGTCGTAATCGCTCGCGGCATGGAGATAGCTCCCGGAGAAATCGTACCTGCCGGAAAGGAGGTGTGTCATGATTCGTGAAGCCTTTGGCATCATTTATCCGGATTTGGAGATCCCAAACCTTCGTGAACTCGTTGAGGAGCGCACCGTTGGCGCCCTGCCTATCGGCGGAAAATATCGCACCATAGACTTTCCGCTCTCAAACATGGTCAATTCCGATATCCGCAGCGTTGGCGTGATAGTGAGCCGTAAATACAATTCGCTGATGGATCATCTCGGTTCCGGTAAAGCATGGGATCTTTCCGGCAAGAATGAAGGCTTGTTTATCCTGACCCCGTACTCACTGCGCGAGAACCCCGGCGTGTACCGGGGCATGGTCGAAGCCCTGAGGAGCTCGCTCAATTTTGTGAGAAAGGCGCGGCAGGAGTATTGTGTGATTGCCGGTGCGATGAGCATCTACAATTTTAATTACAGTAGCATGATGAGGTTTCACCTTGAGAGCGAGGCGGATATCACCGCGCTGTATCACGAAGTAGACACCGATTACTCGGTGGACGAACAATCATTGGAAGTGTTCTTTGAGCTCTCAGACGATGCGCGCATCCGGAGCATCGAAGTCAACCCCACCCTCACCACCCTCACCGCGCACAGCCTCAAATCCTACATAATCCGCAAGGACATTCTCATCAACCTTGTGGAGGAGTGCTACGCCAAGGGCGAGTACAAGTTCAGCGAGAACCTTCTCAGAAACAACCTCGATCGTCTGCGCATCATGGCCTACGAGCATAAAGGATACGTTGGCCCGCTCAAGTCGGTGCAGTCCTATTTTGACCTCAACATGGCGCTGCTCGATCCAAAGGTGCGCGAAGAGCTCTTTCAAGAAAAAAACCGCATCTTTACCAAGGCAAAAGACTCCGTGCCGGCAAAGTATTACAACTCCGCCGACGTCAAGGGCAGCCTGATAGCCAACGAATGCATCATTGAGGGGAGCGTTGAGAACTCGATTCTCTTTCGCAATGTGCACGTGGGCAGAGGGGCCAAAGTCAAAAACTCCATCCTCCTGCCGAGTGTTGACGTGAGAGAAGGCGCAGAGCTTGAATACGTTATCCTCGACAAGGGGGTCAACGTCAAGCGCAAGAGTCGCCTTATCGGTAACGAGAACTATCCGATTGTCGTAGGGAAAGGCGGCACGGTGTGACCCGCAACCCCCAAGTCTTATTCGTTGCCTCTGAAGCCATGCCGTTTGTTAAAACCGGGGGGCTTGCCGACGTTGCCTATGCGCTCCCCAAAACACTGGCCTCGCTCGGCGTGGACGTGCGGGTGATGCTGCCCCGACACGCAAAGATCAAGCAGGGGTATTCTGACAAGCTCAAGACCATCGCAACTACAACGATTGCTCTTGGCTGGCGCAGCAAGTACCTCGGCTTGCAAAAGATGAAGCTTGAAGGCATCACCTACTACTTTATTGACAACGAGGACTATTTTGGTGATGCGGTCTATCGCGGGGGTGATGCAGAAAACGAGCAGTACCTGTTTTTCTGCAAGGCGGTGTGTGAAGCGCTGGCGCTGATTGATTTTGATCCGGATATCCTGCATCTCAACGACTGGCATACCGGCATGATTCCCTTTCTTCTCAAAACGCAGTATGCCGGGCGCTTGAAGAAAGACATCCGCACCCTGTTTACGATCCACAACATCGAGTTTCAGGGCAAGATGGGTTTTGAGGTTATGCAGGAATGCCTCGATGTTCCCGAGCACTATTACACGCCGGAGTTTATCGAGGCGGGCGGCTGTGCCAATATGATGAAGGCGGCTCTGGTGTTTGCAGATCGTATCTCCACGGTGAGTCGCAACTATGCCTATGAGTTGATGAACGGTTGGTTTGGCAAGGGGCTGGAGGGCATCCTTTCTGCGCGCCGCCACGAAGTCTGTGGCATCGTCAACGGAATTGACACCGACACCTTTGATCCGCAAACCGATCCCAGCATTGCCGCGCACTTTTCTGCTTCGGATACGACGAATAAACGCTCCTGTAAAAAGGCTCTCAGAGATGAGTTTATGCTTTCGACCAAGCTCACCACACCGATACTCTCCATGGTATCGCGTTTAACCGAGCAAAAGGGTATGGCGCTGGTACAGCATGTTCTTGAAGAACTCCTCTGTGAGGACGTGGCCTTTATCCTCCTCGGCGCCGGGGATGCAAAGTATGAAGACTTCTTCAATTATCTTGCTGCCAAATACCCGGGCAGGGCAGGCATTTTTATTGGGTACAACGAAGACCTGGCACACCGCATTTATGCGGGCTCGGACTTTCTTTTGATGCCCTCGGAGTTTGAGCCCTGTGGGCTCTCGCAGATGATAGCGCAACGCTACGGAACACTGCCCATTGTCAGAGAAACGGGCGGCCTCGTAGATACGGTTGTGCCCTATAATGTTTATACTGGAGAAGGAACGGGGTTTGCGTTTTCGACCTTTAATGCGCACGACATGTTGGAGGCAGCAAAAAAGGCGCTTGCTGTCTACCGAAATAAACCCGTTTTGCGTAAACTGAGAAAGAATGCTATGCTCACAGACAATGGGTTTTTGAAATCTGCGGGGCAGTATGAAGCGCTGTATAAATCGATGATGTAAATATGGATAAAGAACAAATAAAAGAAGAGATAATCAAAAAGTTGCGTCGCACTATCGGCGTGACTCCCGACGAAGCCTCAAACGAAGATATCTATGTGGCGGTCTCGTGCACTGTGAGAGACCTGGTCATGGATCGGTGGGCGGAAGCGAACAAACAGGTACATCACTCGGGCAATAAAAGGCTCTATTACCTGTCGGCCGAGTTTCTCATGGGCCGTGCTCTCACCAACAATATGATCAATCTTGAGCTGTATGATGCCTACCGGGATGCACTCGGTGAGCTTGGCTTTGACCTTGACAGAATCGAGGAGCAAGAGGCGGATGCCGGTCTCGGCAACGGCGGCCTGGGAAGGCTTGCTGCCTGCTTCCTTGACTCCCTCTCTACGCTCGAGATGCCGGTGACCGGCTGCTGTATCCGCTATGAGCATGGCCTGTTCCGGCAACTCATTGAGGATGGCGAGCAGCACGAAGCGGTGGACAACTGGCTTGAACACGGCAATCTCTGGGAAATAGCACGGCCTGAGGATACCGTCGAGGTGCGTTACGGCGGCCACATCGAGGAAGTGTGGACCGACACCGGGGTATCATTTAAGCACGAGGGATACACCAGCGTTGTTGCCTATCCGTACGACATGCCGGTTATCGGTTATGAGTCCAAGATGCCGGCGACACTGCGCATGTGGCAGGCAAGGGCCAAGACCAAGCTCGACATGAAAAACTTCAACAGGGGCGACTACGCAAGAGCAGTAGAAGAGAGCGCCCTGGTAGAGGCGATTTCGCAAGTTCTCTACCCTGAGGACAATCACCATCAGGGCAAACTGCTCAGACTCAAGCAATTCTATTTCTTCACCTCGGCGTCTATGCAATTCTTGGTGCGCAGACACAAGAAATTCCATGGAGATGTGCGCACGCTTCCCGACTATTACACCATACAGATCAACGACACACACCCGACCCTTGCCATCCCGGAATTGATCAGGATATTGCTCGATGAAGAGGGGCTTTCGTGGGACGAGGCGTTTGACATCGCATTTCGTATGTTCAACTACACCAATCACTCTATTATGCGCGAGGCGCTGGAGCGCTGGAACGAGAATCTGCTTAAGGAACTCCTGCCGCGCATCCACAAGATCATCACGGTCATCGACCAAAAGCTACGCGAGAGCATCTGGCAAAAATGGCCGGGTGACTGGAGCAAGATAGACGAGTTGGCAATCCTCAACCGCGGCGAGGTGCATATGGCCAACCTCTGCATTGCGGTGTGCGGCAGAGTCAACGGCGTGTCACAGTTACACGCAAATATCATCAAAACGCAGACGTTCCGCGACTTTTATGTACTGTACCCGGAGAAGTTCATTGGCGTGACCAACGGCATCACCATACGGCGCTGGCTTGCCAAGGCTAATCCCGCGCTCACCGCTGAGATCGAGTCGCGCATTACCAGGAGCTTCCTGAAAGACTATCGAGACTTTGAGAAGCTACGCAACTGGGAAGGCAACGCTGAGTTCATCGAAGCGGCGGCCCGCGTTAAGCAGGAGAACAAAGAACGCTTTGCCGCCTACCTTGAAGCCAAGCAAGGCTCAGTGATTGATCCTCATACGATGTTTGACGTGCAGGCCAAGAGGTTGCACGAGTACAAGAGGCAACTCTTGAAGATACTGCACGTGCTCTGCCTGTATTTCAGGGTCAAGGACAACCCCCATACGTTTATGGTTCCCTCCACCTTTTTGTTTGCGGCAAAGGCGGCACCCGGTTATTACATGGCCAAGGAGATTATCCGCCTGATTCACTCAGTTGCCTGGTTGATTGACAGCGATCCGGCTGTGCGCGACGTGCTCAAGGTTGTTTTTATCGAAGACTACAATGTTTCGGTTGCCGAGCAGTTGATGCCTGCGGCCGAGGTAAGCGAGCAGCTCTCAACCGCAGGGCTTGAGGCCTCCGGCACGGGAAACATGAAGTTCATGCTCAACGGAGCTGTGACCATCGGCACGATGGACGGCGCAAATATCGAGATCTATGACGCGGTGGGCGAAGACGACATCTTTATCTTTGGAGCAAGAGCCGAGGAGCTGCGCGCCATGGACCGGTTGTGCTCTTATGATCCGCGTGCCGTTTATGACGCTAACCCTGAGCTCAAGCGCGTGGTGGATTCACTCGTTTCCGGTGTACTGCCGGTTGCAAGCAACAAGCAGTTCCATGATATATACAACGCGCTCCTGCACTACGGATCCCACAAAGCCGACCGGTATTTTGTCTTGCACGATTTTGCTTCGTATGACAAAGAATTCACTAAACTCATGGCTGCGTATGTAGACCGGGATAAGTGGAAGGCAATGAGTGCAAGGAATACGATTTGCTCGGGCATCTTTTCTTCTGATAGAACGATTCACGAATACAACGAAATGGTTTGGCATCTCAAGGCGATTGAATAATGGCCCATATCTCATTCAACGGTATCGAAGTCAGTGACACGAACATCATCCACGACTCAACTAAGGAAGTGTTCAGATATCCGACGGGTGCCGTTACGTCCGGGACCGAGATCACCCTGGCGCTCAGGCTTACCGGCCTGCATATTGATTGCGCCACGCTCTGTGTGCTCAGAGGCAGCACCATTGATCGCGTTGAGATGTGGATCGAGAACGATATGCTGCGCGCCTGGTATACGGCTCCGATTACCGGAGACGGCAGAGGCATGGTGCTCTGGTACTGGTTTGAACTGAATCTTCAGGGCGGAACCGTGTGCTATTACGGCTCCGAGCCGTCTTATCCCAGCGGACTTGGCTGCATCTATCAAAACCCGCCGCCGTCCTTTCAGATTACGGTGTATAACGAGGCATTTGACACACCCCGTTGGGCAAAGACGGCAATCATGTATCAGATATTTCCCGACAGGTTTTGTATGGGCGACCCTGAGCGCGCTCGCGCCGGCATTGAGTATCACCAGCAACGGGGCCGCAATGAGATTGAGCTGCATGAGAACTGGGGAGGCAATCCTCTGTATGAAGCAAAGGAAGGGCAGCTCTACTACATGCCGGGCGATATGTTTGGGGGAGACCTCGAGGGTATCCGCCAGCGCCTGCCGTATTTAGCAAGTCTGGGCATCTCGCTCATCTATCTCAATCCGATTTTTGAAGCTACGTCCAACCATCGTTACAATACGGGGGACTACCTCAAGATCGACCCGATCCTTGGAGACGATGAGGTTTTTCGTACTCTGGTACAGGAAGCTAAGCAGGCGGGCATCCGCATCATTCTTGACGGGGTGTTCTCGCACACCGGCGATGACAGTCTCTACTTTAACAAGTACGGGCGCTACGATGGGCTCGGCGCCTTCCAAAGCACGGAGTCGCCCTATTTTGGCTGGTATCAGTTTGACGAGTACCCCTGGAAGTACACCAGTTGGTGGGGTTTTGATACGCTGCCCGAGGTAAACGAGTATGACTTTGCGTGGCGCGACTTTATCATCACCGGCAATGAGAGCGTCATCAAGCATTGGATCGACCGGGGAGCCGCGGGTTACCGCCTTGATGTAGCCGATGAGTTGCCCGATGTGGTGATTGAGTTGATGCGCACGGCCGTGAAACAGGCAGACCCGGAGGCCTTACTGCTGGGCGAAGTGTGGGAAGACGCAACAGTTAAGCAGAGCTATGGCTGCCCCCGCACCTACGCGCTGGGGCGCGGACTCGACACCGTCATGAACTACCCTTTCTTAAACAGAACCGTAGAGTTTGTCACCGGAAAGATCAACGCCTGGCAGTACCGACGGTTTCTGCTGCATCAGCAGCAGGTGTACCCGCCGCCGATGTATTACACCCTCATGAATCTCCTGTCTTCACACGATGTCTGTCGTGTGCGGAGCAGGCTTGCGGCAGACTACGATGCGGGCTCGATGTCCCGTTCAGAGCAGGCGCACGTGCGACTGACCGAAGATGAATACACCCTCGGAGGACAGCGCCAGCGTTTGGCTGCTGCGCTTCAGTATTCTCTCCCCGGTATTCCTGCGGTGTACTACGGGGATGAAGTGGGCATGACCGGCCTGCTCGACCCCTTTAACCGTAAAACCTGGAGAGAAGAGGACGCCACCATAACCGAATGGTACGCATGGCTTGGTAAGCTGCGTACATCGCACCCGGTGATGAGTACCGGTTTTGTACGGTTCTTTGGCACCAACGGCAAGGTGGTGGGCATTTTGCGTCACACCGTGCTGGGGCGCGATTATTTTGACTGCGAAATTGGCTCCGATGCGGTGCTGACCGTTGTAAATCCGACGGACGCTGTACAACGCATCGTTATTGATGTGGGCGAGGTTGCGGACGATCTTCCGCGGGGTCCTATTGGAGAAGCCGTCTTAGGAGACACGCTGGTTGCGGTGAGCCTGCTCACCGGCTTTGAGGCTCCCCTTGAAAAAGGTCTGATAGCACTTGATGTTGCGCCCTATGGAGTAGAGATACTCGGGATAGCTTGATGACCAAACGCAGCGCCGGGATATTGCATGCGATGAGCACGCTGGGTGGCGAGTCCTACGAATTCATTGACTTTCTTGCCGAGGCTGGCCAAAGTTTCTGGCAGATTTTGCCTATCGGTCCGGTGGGAAAGAGCCTCAGCCCCTATCAGTCAAGCTCGGCTTTTGCCGGCAATCCGGCTTTTATCAACCGCGAGGCCCTGAGGCACGACGCGAGCCGTTACGCGCCAAAGGGTGCGCGCTACGCAAAGTTCTTAGAGGAGAATGCCGCATGGATACACAACTATGCGCTCTTTGTGGCGGTTCGTGCTTCGCAGGGAAAGAATCCTCTGCCGCTTTGGCCCGACACGCTGAGAAATCCTTCTTCTGCCAAGCTGGCAGAACTACGGGCAAGCCATAAGTCCGAGATAGAGGCCGTGCTACATGAGCAGTACTGTTTCTTCGAGCAATGGCACGAGCTCAAGCGCTACGCCCAAAAGAAGGGTATCGGGATTATCGGCGACCTACCTATCTATGTGTGCGAGGATTCGGCCGAGTTCTGGCTCAACCGCGATTATTTTGATGTGGACAAGGAGGGCCGTCCTGCCTCAACGGCCGGAGTACCTCCCGACGCATTCTCCGAGACCGGGCAACGGTGGAACACCCCCGTTTATGCCTGGGGCAACAACCAAAAAGGGATTTTCGATTTTTGGCGCGACAGGCTTGCACAGGCTGCCCGACTCTACGACGGTGTGCGCATCGATCACTTTCGCGCTTTTGCGGACTTCTATGCAATTGACATGCAGACAGAGGGGGCGTTGCAGGCAGAGGGGGCGTTGCTGACAAAAGGGGACGTACCTTGCGTCTTGCTGACAAAAGGGGACGTACCTTCTGTCTTGTTGGCTGGGGACCAGCCAACAAGACA
>JAISPK010000030.1 GCA_031274985.1 Coriobacteriales bacterium
CATCGCTCAGCACCGTATTGATGCCCACCATAATGGCTGCGTAGCGATTCCTGAGGCGGTGTACGTCGCGACGCGCGGCTTCTCCGGTACTCCACTTTGAGGCACCGGTGCGGGTGGCGATCTTGCCATCGGCAGTCATGGCGTATTTTGCTAAGACGTACGGTGTCCTGGTGCGGACAGAGTAGAAGAAGATACGATTGAGCTTATCGCACTCCTCCTTCATAAAAGCGGTGACCACCTCTATGCCTGCCCTGCGTAGTGCTGCTACGCCACCTCCGGCGACCAGGGGATTGGGGTCATCTGAACCCACCACCACCCTGGTAATGCCGCTTGCGATGATTGCTTCCGTACAGGGTGGTGTTTTGCCGGTATGGCAGCAGGGCTCCAGTGTTACGTAGAGTGTTGCTCCCACCGGGGGTTCTTTACAAGATTCGAGGGCTGCGATTTCTGCGTGCGCCTGACCGCATCGCGCGTGATACCCCTCGCCGACAATACGCCCGTCCTTAACCACAACGGCACCTACCTGTGGGTTAGGGTTAACCCAACCGCCACCCTTTTGGGCCAGTTCTATTGCTCTTTGCATGTAGTGAGACTCTGTCATCACTTCTCCCTGTTACGTCTTTGTTCAGGGCTCAGATGACGCGAAGACCAAAACAATGACACTGCTGCCTCGGTCTCTTGGTATCTTCTCTCATCCAGACTATACTGTCGGCTCTGGAATCACACCAGATCATGCCTCGCGGCTCGTGGGCTCTCACCACCGGTAGGGATTTGCACCCTGCCCTGAAGATATGCTTAGTGTATGTCTCTTGAGGTTATCTGTAAAGATACAATGTGGCGGAGATGTGTGCGAATCGAACACACCCGAGACGCTCTTCACGCCTCACAGCGGCTTTGAAGGCCGTGGGCACCACCAGGGACCATCCATCTCCAATACGATTATACCTGTCCTCCGACAAGAGCATTGACAGGGACGGTTGCTGGCAAAAGGGGACGCACCTTCTGTCCCGCATGTCAGAAAAGGATTCGGTAGTCGTCTTGTCTTTTGGTTATGCGCTGGGCATCCAGGTATTCGAGGATGGGAATTGCATACTTCCTGCTAAGGCCCAGGGCATCTTTCAGTTCGGTAGCCTGAGCGCGGCTATTTACTTTGAGGTAGTTAACGACCTTGTCGCGCAAACTCTCAAAGACACTTGCTTCAAAACATAACTCCTTGCTCACCCTGACGATGAGCCGCTGCGCCTCCATGCTCTTGAGGGCACGCAGCACCGGAGCAGTCTCAAGCTTGCAGTCTTTGATAAGCTCCTGGATTGTTGGAGGAGTCGTTTGAGCCTCAGTTAGTTTTTGGATGAGGATACCGGCTGTTTTACTATCTGCGCTTCTGATCTGACTCCGGGCTTTTGGATGAGCAATAAGACCTCCGTCAACCTGTAGGATCCCTTGTTTTTGCCCTTCTTCAATGAGAGCGTCAAATACCGTTGAAGAGAGGTTTTTCTTGAACCTCTGCATGAACGCCTCTTTGGCAATGCCGACAAGGCTCGGATTTGCTGTATGGTAGTCAAGCAAGAGTCTCTCGAGTTTTTGCAGACTGCTTTTGAGGGCTTCTTTACCAACGTAAAGCCGCACGCTCTCACCAAAGCGTAAGGCTACTAACTCAGATTCTTCTGCAAGAGCTTCAAGCGTACTGCTTACCAGCGATTCCTCGAAGTCGCCTTCCAGAGCAAGATCCCCGGGAGTAAAAGGGGTTTCTCTGAGCAATGCCATTGCCTTGACTGCCGCGGTTGTATCGCCGCATTTGAGTGACTCGAGCAGAGCATACTCCTGAGAACTCAGATTTGTTTTTCTGCGTGGCTTACTTCTGAGTACCTCGCCGCCACCGATCACAGAAACCGGAGAATACGAGCGCACAATAAAATGGTCCCCTCGGGCAACCAAAAGAGGTTCTTCGAGTCTAACCTGCACCAAGAGACTCTCGCCCGGGCTGAGGGGAGCAGTGCGGTTAATAAACAGGATGCGTCCAAAAACCTCGCGGGTGCCATGCGCGAGATGGATTCTCGTGCCGCTTTCCAGTGGCTTGCACTTTTTTGAGTGTTCGAGGTAGGTAAAGGAGGCATCAAAGCGGTCGCTAGGCATAAACCTGCCCTTTGCAACAAGAAAGTCGCCCGGGCGCACCTCATCGGTGGTTACGCCGCTGAGGTTCACGGCAACACGGCTCCCCTGCTCTGCACTTTGCACGATTTGATTATGGACTTGAACGGTCCTGACCCGCACCAGCTTGCGCTTTGGCTGTAACTCAAGTTCGTCCTCTGGCGAGAGGGTGCCGCTCCAGAGCGTGCCCGTAACAACGGTACCGCTGCCTTTAATGGTAAAGACGCGATCGACGGGCATACGCATAGCTTTGACCTGTTTGCTTTCGCGAAAGCCTGAAGCGGCCTCGGTAAGTGCCTCAAGAAGCTGAGCAAAGCCCGATTGGGTTTTGATTGAGGTGGGGATAACAGGGGCATCAGCAAAGGGAGTAGCCTGCAAAAGCGCTTTGATCTCATCACTCACGAGACTGAGCCATTCCGGCTCTACCAGGTCTGCCTTTGTCAGGGCAACTACGCAGCGACTGATACCAAGCAGCTCAACAACAGCAAGATGCTCTTTAGTCTGTGGCATGATGCCATCATCAGCTGCAATTACCAGCAAGGCGATGTCAACACCGGTTGCTCCGGCAATCATCTGGCGCACAAAACGCTCATGGCCGGGTACATCCACTACTCCCAGAGAGCTGCCGTCAGGGAGTTGCAGCTGCGCAAAGCCCAGTTCAATCGTGATACCGCGTCGCTTTTCTTCGGCAAGGCGGTCGGGGTCGGTACCCGTGAGCGCCTTGATCAAGGATGATTTGCCGTGGTCAATATGCCCGGCAGTGCCCACGATGAGAGGACGACGCTCATTCATGTCAGGCTGTCAAAGTACGCTTTGAATGCGGCGACTACCTCAACCAGCTCATCATCTCTGAGCAGCGTGCGAGGGTCACAGAGAATCGCATCCTTTTGGATGCGCACGATAACCGGACAAGCTCGCCGGGTGATGAGATACGTCGCACACTGCTGAGCGCTACCCTTATCAAAAGCAATCTTTACCGCAAAAGAGGCAATCTCCTCGTCGGGCAAAGAACCGCCCCCGGCACGTGCCGTCTGCGCAACAACGGACAACTCCGCAAGACCCTCCGGGAGGGCCTCTTGCAGCATCCCGCACAGTTGCTCCGCACGTTTTTTGACCTCTAAAGCAGGCAGTGTGAGCATACGCAGCGTAGGAATCTCTCTGAGAGCCTTTTCTTCATTGAGATACAGCCGCAGAGTAGCCTCAAGGGCCGCAATCGTCATTTTGTCGAGCCTGAGTACACGGGCAAGCGGGCTGGCCTTAAGCTGATTGATGTAGCGTTGTTTACCAACGATAATCCCCGCCTGGGGCCCGCCCAGCAGTTTGTCGCCGGAAAACGAAACCAAATCGCAGCCCTTTTGCAGAGAACTGGCAACCGTGGGTTCAGAGCAACCGGAAAAGTCTTGCAGGTTTATCAACGAGCCCGACCCCTGGTCTTCATACACCAGGATCTCGTGGTCAGCACGATTGGCCAAAGCGCGCAGAGCGCTGACTTCAACACTTTGCGTAAAGCCAACCAAGGTGTAGTTGGAGGGATGCACCTTTAAGAAAAGGGCGGTGTCAGAGGTGAGCGCACGCTCGTAGTCAGTCAGATGGGTCTTATTGGTAGTGCCCACCTCCACCATGCGAGAGCGGGAAGCTTGCATGATGTCAGGCACGCGGAATGATCCGCCTATCTCTACCAGCTCGCCCCGTGAAACAATAGCTTCACGCCCTGCAGCAAACTCTGAGAGAACCATCCAAACCGCAGCCGCGTTGTTGTTGACCGCCAGCGCAGCTTCTGCCCCGGTGAGTGCACAGAGAAGACCCTCATAATGGCAGTGTCTGCTGCCACGGGACTGAGCACCAGGGTCATACTCAAGGGTTGAGTAGCCTCCCGCGGCATCAAGCACTGCCTGGAGAGCAGCTTCGCAAAGCACACTTCTCCCCAAATTGGTATGGATAACCACCCCGGAGACATTGATGACCTTCTTGAGCGTTGGCGCAATCAGCTCTTCAGCTGATTGGAGAGTCATTTTGACGATTTCCTCGAGGCAGCAGGATTGCCCTGCCTCCGCAAAATCGTTGAGCAGGATCTTCTGCCGCAGACTTTCGAGAGAAGCTCTCACCAAATCGGCAACCACCGTTCGTGGAAAGCTCTCAGCAAGGCTCGTGATGCCCTGATGATTGAGAACTTCCTCCACTTGCGGCAGCGATCGGAGGAGCTGTTGGGTTGCTGGATCTGGCATTGCTTGCCTTTCAGCGGGCGTCTTTGTCACACACCCTCAACTATGATACGTAGCGTTTTCATTGTCTCATATAATATCGTGATTACTCGCCTTTCGCGTTATGAATTACAATGAGGTTATTCCCTACATTCATTGGGCGGTTTTGGGTAGTTTTGAACCTACGAAAGGAACTCTATGGAAAAGCATATGGCAGTCTGTCCCTACTGCGGAAGTGGATGTAAACTCAACATCCTGGTACAGGACGGAATTGTCGTGGGCACCGAACCTCTGCAGGGCATCACCAACGAGGGAGAACTCTGCCTCAAGGGACTGAGCGGTTATGACTTTTTGAATGACACGAAGATCTTGACCCCGCGTGTCTATCACCCCCAGTTGCGTCCGGTTAAGGGCGCCCCCTTTGAGCGGGTGACCTGGGATAACGCACTCAATTTTGTTGCCGAGAAACTGCTCGCCGTAAAAGAGAAGTTCGGACCGGATGCAATCATGCTAACCGGGTCTTCCCGGGGAGCCGGCAACGAGGCCAACCTCGTCATGCAGCGCTTTGCGCGTGCCTGCATCGGTACCAACAACATAGACAACTGCGCCCGTACTTGACACGCTCCCACAGTCACCGGTCTGGGTGACACGGTAGGAGCAGGAGCAATGAGCGTAAGCGTTCCCGGTTTGGAGAACGCCGGTTGCCTCATGCTCTTTGGTTATAACCCCAATGCCTCGCATCCCATCGTTGCCCGACGGGTGGTGAAGGCAAAAGAAAAAGGTGCAAAAATAATCGTGGCAGACCCACGCTACATTGAAACCGCCCGCATCGCAGACCTTTACCTGCCCCTCAACAACGGCAGCAACGTTGCTTTTCTCAATACCTTTGCCAACGTGATAGTCAACGAGGGCCTCCACGACAAGCAGTTCATTGATGAGCACACGGTTGGCTTTGACGAATGGTGGAAGACCATCGAAAGCTACACACCTGACCGCACCGAAAGCATCACCGGCATCAGCCCCCGTCTCATGAAGGAAGCAGCGCGTATGTATGCGCATGCTCAACCCTCCTCGGTGCTCTGCTGGGGTATGGGTGTCACGCAACAGAAGCAGAATGTCGAGTCGATCCACACCCTGGCTGCGATAGCCTGCATTACTCACCAGATTGCCAAACCCAATTCGGGACTGGCGCCGGTACGCGGCCAGAACAACGTGCAGGGATCCTGCGATATGGGAGCGCTGCCCAACGTATTTCCCGGTTACCAAAAAGTCACCGATGCAGCCCATCGTCAAAAATTCGCTGAGGCCTGGGGTGTTCCGACAGAAAAGCTCTCCGACCACGAGGGCTATAAGGTCTCAAACGTCGGCCACTTGATTGAGGAAGGCAGGATCCGTGCCTTTTACAACTTTGGCGAAGACCCGCTCCAGACCGAGCCGGATACCCGAAAGCTTGCCCAACAGTTAGCCGCCCTTGAGATTTTCGTATGCCAGGACATCTTTATGACGCAGACTACCGCGGTAGCCGACGTGGTGTTACCGGCAACCTCCTGGGGTGAGCATGAGGGCACCTTTGGAGCCTGCGACCGCACCTTTCAGCGCTTTGACGCAGCCCTGCCCCCCAAGGGCGAATGTCGCCACGACTGGGAGATCATCGCTGACCTCTCAACGCGCATGGGCCACCCCATTACCTATAAAAGTACCCGGGAGATCTGGGACAACGAACTGCGCGCGCTGTGGCCGGCGGCTTTTGGCGCAACCTACGAGAAGATGGCAGGCCTGGGACATGCTCAGTGGCCTATTCCCACCCTTGACCATCCCGGAACGCCGGACCTTTTCTTAGGAGGTAAGTTCACCACGCCCGACGGAAAAGCCCACCTGATAGCGCATGAATATAAGCTTCCCACCGAAACTCCCGATACCAAATACCCCCTCATTCTCTGCACGGTGCGGGAAGTGGGTCACTATTCCTGTCGCTCTATGACCGGCAACTGCACCACGCTTTCACTCCTGGCCGAAGAACCCGGCTTTGTCCACATCAACGCACTTGATGCCGAGGCACGGGGAATCAAACAGGATGACCTGGTCTGGGTCTACTCACGGCGTGGGAAGATCATCACGCGCGCTGAGGTTGATGATCGCATCAACGTTGGCACCGTGTACATGACCTATCAATGGTGGATAGGCAAGTGCAACGACCTCACCATCCATGCCGTTGATAAACGCTCTGCCACACCGGAGGACAAGCACTCTGCCTGTCAGGTAGAGCTGGTGGATGACCAGCTCTGGGCTGAGCAACACGCCCATGAGATCTATATGAACCTCAAGGCCCGCATGACTCAGGAATCTGCCCCTCAACAAATCGCCCCTCACCAGAGGGGGGACCGATGAGCAGGCACATTGAGATAGAACCCAGCAGGTGTATTGCCTGCGGTACCTGCCAGGCAGCCTGTAGTCTGGGGCACCGACGCGCCGGCCTGCAGGCCCAGCCGCGCCTTTCGCTCTACCAGTCGCGTGAGGTGGTAGCCTCGCTCACCTGTCATCACTGCGCAGGGGCTCCCTGCCTCAGGATGTGTCCGGTTGATGCCATCACCCGTGACCTGGACGAGTGTATCCGCGTTGACGAGAAGCGCTGTATCGGCTGCAAACTCTGCTCTCTTGCCTGCCCCTATGGCGCCATCGACTTCAGTGGTACGCCTATCAGCGGCGTGGCAGGAATCGAATACCACACCCCTACCTTTGTAGCAGCGGCTGATCCGGTGCTACGCTGGAAGATCGGTGTATATTCCCGCGCGGTCAAATGCGACCAATGCGTCAGTGACCCCTCCGGCAAGCCCCAGTGCGTCACCTACTGCGTAACCAAGGCGCTTCGCCTGGTTGAAACTCAGCAAACCCCCGACGTTCCTACAGCAGAGGAAGGTGCATGAGCATGACCTTCTTTCTCGTTTCAGCAGGTCTCTTCGTTGTCGGTGCGCTGCTGGCGCTGCTCACCGGCCGCTCAGAGAAGCTGTCGCGCACTCTCAGCAGTATCTTTGGGGCTGCTGCCAGCCTCTTTGCTCTCATTGCCGGTGGCAATGCCATCATTTTTTGTAGCGAAAGCCTTACTCTGGCAACACCCTTTGCCTTTGCCCCGCTCCCACTGCTCATCAATCCACTTACCGGCTTGCTCCTGGTGGTTATCAATCTGCTTGCTCTGGCTGCCTGGACATTCGGATTCAGCTACCTCAGGGAATACTCCGGCAGGGAGGTCAGTGTCATCGGCTTTTTCATGAGCCTCTTTATCGTGGCAATGAACTTACTCGTTGCCGTCGATAATGTTTTCTGGTTTTTGGTGTTCTTTGAGATCATGTCCCTCTGTTCGTACTTCCTGGTAGTGGTAAAGCAGGACGAGATGTCCGTCAAGGCAGGCTTCTTGTATCTTGTCATGGCGCACATCGGCTTTCTCCTCATTATGATTGCCTTCTTTATCATGTCATCTGCTGCCGGCAGCTTTGATTTTGCGGTATTCCGCATCACCGACTTTGGCCCTCAGACTGCCTCGGTCGTCTTTCTCCTGACTTTTATCGGTTTTGGTATCAAGGCCGGTATGGTGCCCTTCCATACCTGGCTTCCTAAGGCTCACCCGGCCGCGCCCTCCCAGGTCTCGGCACTCATGTCCGGCGCAATGATCAAGATAGGCATCTTCGGTATCGTCAAAGTTGGACTCGACCTGCTCGCAAGCTCGGGCTGTGAGCTCTGGTGGGGCCTCCTTATCGTGCTTTTCGGAGCCGTATCGGCGGTATTCGGCATCATCTATGCTTTAACAGAGCGCGATATAAAGAGCCTCCTCGCCTATTCCTCAATCGAAAACATCGGCATTATCCTGCTTGGCGTAGGCACCGGCTTTGTTGGAGTCGCCCTTCACCTACCCTCGCTCGCCGGCCTTGGCTTTTTGGCGGGCCTCTTTCACCTCCTCAATCATGCAGTATTCAAGGGCCTGCTCTTTATGGGAGCGGGTTCGGTGATATTCTCCACTCATACCCGGGATATCGAAAAGCTCGGCGGTCTTATCAAAGTCATGCCGCTCACGGCAGTCTGCTTCCTTTGTGGCTCCCTGGCCGTTGCAGCCCTGCCTCCGTTAAACGGTTTTGTTTCTGAATGGTTCACCTACCAGGCCATGTTCACCGCAGCCTTTGAGGGCGCGTTGATGGTACGGGTGGTATTTGCCCTGGCCGCTGTTGCCCTCGTGGTAACCGGTGCTTTAGCATTAGCGACCTTTGTCAAGGCCTTTGGCCTGAGCTTTTTGGGAGCCCCACGCACTCGCGAAGCTCACGAAGCCCGCGAGGTACCGTTTACCATGAAGCTCGCAAAGGTGGTATTAGCGGCTTTTTGTGTAGGGCTCGGCCTTGGCGCCCCTCTGGTGGTACCGTATATCCAGAGTATCTCCGCCTCATTCCTGGCTGGTTCGCCGGACCTTTTGCAAATAGGCAGATATCTCTTTAACCCGGAGCTGTATGCGGTTATCTCGCCTCCGATGATCGCCCTCCTTTTGATTTCACTGGGCGCAATCGTTGCGTCGGTAGCGCTCTTGCTCCACAGGGGCAATGTCGCTTCAAATCGTGATCCCTGGGCCTGCGGTTATCTCCACGAGACCGAGATGCCCATGCGACCCTCAAGTTTTGCCGGTCAGATGAACACCTTCTTCAAACCGCTCTTTACCTTGCGCTCCACGATAACGGCGCAGTCCGATAAGTTCATCTCGCTCTTCAACAGTTCGGTAAGAGGAGCAAAGAAAGCAGAGGATTTCTCGGATCGCTATGTGGTTGACTCCGTCAGCAGCTTTGTTAAGTGGCTCGCTCTCAAGTCAAAAGGCATCGAGGGCGGTAACTTCAGAGTGTATCTCCTGTACATCGTCGTTGCCCTTTTGGTGCTCCTGATCCTCGCTATCACGTTTAAGGGAGGTGGCCCCCTATGATTGGCACACTCATTGGCTTTGCCCAGATACTCCTGCTGGCACTGGCGGCTCCTCTGGTGTCGGGTGCGACCCGTTGGATGCGCGCAAAGATGCAAACCCGCAAAGGCCCGCCCATCCTGCAGGACTATTACGACATCATCAAACTCTTTAAGCGCGAGGATATCCACACCAAGGAATCGAGTCTGATCCATCGCATCATGCCGGCCCTCTTCACTACAACGCTCCTGCTCCTGGCAATGGGCATTCCAACACTCACCCGGGGCTGTCCGTTGCCCTTCATGGGAGACTTTATCCTCATAATCTACCTGCTGGCACTCCCCCGCTTCTTCTTTGCCCTGTCGGCGGTTGACTCCGGCTCTTCGTATGCCGGCATCGGTGGCATCAGAGAGCTGATCATCGGTATTCTCTGCGAACCGGTCATGCTGCTTGCCCTCTTCGTTACGATGCTGGCCACCGGCACCACCAACATCGGCTTCATGGGTGACGCCATCGCCTCCGGGGCGGTTGTTAACCCGATAGCGGTGACTCTGGCGGGTATTGCCTTTGCCTGTGCCTGCTACATCGAACTGGGCAAACTTCCCTATGATCTTGCCGAGGCTGAACAGGAGCTCCAGGAAGGGCCTCTCAGCGAGTATTCCGGCCCCTCCCTTGCCCTGCTCAAGATGTCGCTTTCTATGAAGCAGATCATCATCGTGAGCTGGCTCATCGCCATCTTCCTGCCCTTTGGCAGCGCGGTGGAGCTCACGCTCCCGGCTCTTGCCCTTGGCCTCGTTTTCTATCTGCTCAAGGTTTTTGCCATCTTCTTTATCTGCACCATCATAGAAAACGTCGTTTCTCGCGTCCGTTATAAACTGCTGGGACATCAAACAGGGGTCGTCTTTGGGATAGCCGCCTTTGCCTTCGTGTTCTTCTTGTTGGGCATGTAAGGAGAGGTAGAAGGATTATGTCAGTATTTATCTTGACAACAGGCGCCCTGATAGCAATTGTACTTCCCCTGCTCACCGGCCTCTTTATCGTGATGTGCCCTCAAAAAGCTGCCCGGGTCCTGGCAATAGTTGCGGGAGTCATCGCCACTGCTGCCACCCTGATAATCTGGTGCGGTCTTGCTGCCTCGCCGGAAGAAGCGCTCAGGGTGAGCCTGGTGACCATTGGCAAGGTCGAGGTCATCGGCTTTGTCTTCGACAGGATCAGCGTCATGCTCGCCGCCTGTTTTGTGGGCATCGGGCTTTTGATTACCATCTATACCGTGGGCTATCTGAATGAGGGCAATCGCGAGCACCCCGATCTTCCCCGAAGACGTTTTTTTGCCGCCTTTATCGTATTCATCGGTGCTATGGCAGGCATCGTCTACAGCTCCACCCTCGTTGGGATGCTGGTTTTCTTTGAGGTCACCGGAATCTGCTCGTGGCTGCTCATCGGCTATTACGGTAACGAGAATTCAGAACGCTCGGCCCTCAAAGCACTGATTTTGACCCAGATAGGCGCGTTGGGACTTTTTATTGCCGTGGGGTATCTCTTTGCAGCAGCCGGTACCTTTGAGGTAAGCGCCATCGCCTCACTCAGCGATTTCAATAAGGCTGTCCTCCTGATTTTGATTTTGATAGCCGCCTGGGCTAAATCTGCGCAACTGCCGTTTTATATGTGGCTGCCTTCGGCCATGGTGGCACCGACTCCGGTCTCAGCCTATCTGCATGGCGCATCCATGGTAAAGGTTGGCGTGGCGGTTATGGCACGCGTGTTGGCAGAAGCAGGAGCAATCCCCGAAGTTGTCGGTTGGGTTATCGTTGTTGGCGCACTTGCTACCCTCCTCTTCAGCTTCTTTATGTACCTCCCGCAAAAAGACATGAAGCGCCTCCTCGCGTTTTCTACGATCTCTCAGATCTCTTACATGTTCTTAGGATTTGGGTTCTTCGTCTTTGGCAGTGACCTAGCCTTTGAGGGCAGCGTCATGCATATTTTCAATCACGCCTTTGCAAAAACACTCTTCTTCCTTATTGCCGGTGCCTTCAGCTACACCATGGGTACCCGTATGTTCCCCCGGCTCAGAGGAGTTCTCAGGAAGCAGCCCCTGCTGGGAGTCGGTTTTGCCGTGGCTGCTCTCGCTATCGCCGGAGCCCCGCCGCTGAATGGTTTCTTCTCAAAATTCGCCATTTTTGCCGGGAGTTTTGAGGCAGCATCGGGCAATTGGCTGCTCCTTGCCATCGTGGTGGTAGCGCTCATAGAGACGGTTGCCTGCTTTGCCTGGTTTCTCAAATGGATTGGATGGGTACTGCCCGGCGAGCCCTCCGACGAAGTTGCTGCCGCGGCCCCGCTTCCCAAAACCATGGGATTTGTCTTTGTCGTGTTAATCATATTTACGGTGGTTTCAAGCTTCATAGCCGCCGCGTGGCTGGGTTAGGAGACCTGCATGGACGGATATGCCCTCATAAACATTCTCGGAGGCCTCCTCATCATTACCTCGCTGATGGTGGTACTCACTAAGACGATAAAGCGTGCGGCGTATATCTACGGTGCGCAGGCTTTGGTGCTCGTTGCCATCTTCATCACCCTCGGCGTGGTAACGGACTCAAGCGAACTCTTCAAATGGGCCGGCACCGCTCTGCTGACCAAGGTAATCCTCATTCCGGCAGTAGTGCTCTTTGGCCTAAAAAAACTGGGAGGCTCCACGGTGGATACCACCCCTCCCCGGTCTTCGATTTGGATGATTGTCCTCGTAGCCGCAGAGGTGATTTTGAGCTTTTTAGCGGTGGGAGGAGTCGAACTCCCTACTGCCCTCGAGGTAAAGCCTGCACTGGCTATCTCTCTGGCCCACTTCTTCATCGGACTCACCTGCATCATCTCGCAGCGCAATATCGTCAAACAGATATTCGGCTTCTGCCTCATGGAAAACGGCTCCCACGTCACCTTGGCACTGCTTGCTCCCGACGCGCCTTCTCTGCTCGAGATCGGCATTGCCACGGACGCGATATTCGTTGTTGCGGTGATGGTGTTTTTTGCGGTGCGCATCTATAAGAGCATCAACACACTCGACACCAACGAGATTATGAATCTGAAGGGCTAGGAAACACCATGCATGTATCCTTGTTGATGATATTCCTCCTTGCCACTCCTCTGACAGCCTCGCTGCTCATGGCAGTGCTGCCCTCCCGCTCGGTTTCCACGCTGGTTTTTGAGGCACTCCACGCGGTGTCAGTGCTCACGATAGTGCTCCTCGCCGGCTACCTCATCATTACGGTTCTTAGGGGAGGCGAACCAATCGATACCCTGGGCGGCTGGTTCTACCTCGATGCGCTGGGCTCTGTGTTCGTCTTTCTCATCAGCGCCCTGGGGCTTTTGACCGGCTGGTTCTCGCTTTCGTATCTGCGCCATGACCTCAAGGCCGGCTCAATCGGTGCGGTACAGTTTAAGCAGTACTACACCTTTTTTAATCTCTTTCTCTTTACCATGCTGCTGGTGGTGCTGTCTAATAACATCATCATGATGTGGATCTCCATCGAGGCTACTACCATCGTGACCGTATTTCTCGTGGGCTCCTACCAAACCAAGCTCGCTTTGGAAGCTGCCTGGAAGTACATCGTGGTATGCACCGCAGGTGTGGCCTTTGGGCTCTACGGCACCCTGCTCATCTATGCCAATGCTGCGGAGGTCTTGCTCGATCCCGCCCAGGCCGTGCTCTGGACCTCTCTGGTAGGGGCTGCTCCGCAGTTTGATGCGATGCTCATACAGATTGCCTTTGTGTTTGCGGTTGTGGGCTTTGGCACTAAGGCGGGTCTCTTTCCCATGCATACCTGGCTTCCTGACGCTCATTCCGAAGCGCCCAGCCCGGTGTCGGCCCTCCTCTCAGGCGTGCTGATCAAGTGCGCGGTGCTCGTGATTATCCGCTTTTATATCATTGCGGTTGCCGCGCTCGGGCCAGCATTCCCTCAATTGGTTATGCTCATCATCGGCATCATCTCGGTGGTCATCGCCTCCCTTGCAGTGTTCAGCTCAGACGACCTCAAGCGCAAACTGGCTTACTCCTCGGTTAAAAACATCGGTGTTGTGGCTCTGTGCCTGGGCTTTGGCGGCCCGTTGGGTATTGCGGCAGCTCTGCTCCATTGTGTGATGCACGGCTTTACCAAAGCCCTCATGTTCTGCATCTCAGGTAATATCCTGATGAAGTACGGCACTCGTAGCCTCAAGAAGATCTCGGGTATTGTGCAGGTGGCGCCTACCACTGCCGTACTCATGATCATCGGGCTCTTTGCTCTCTCGGGGTTTCCGCCTCTGGCGATGTTCATTCCCGAGGTCATGGCCTTTGTTGCCGGGGTGAGCGCCGGCTATGTGTGGATCGTGGTGATCTTAGGCCTTGCCCTCGCACTTATCATTGCTGCATTCATGCTAGTGGTTTCACGCTCGGTATTTCGCAAGGCACCTGAACAGCTGCAAAAGAAGGACCTCGGCTTCATGATTCTGGCTCCTGAGGTTATCATGGTGGTGGTTATTGTGTGGTTTGGCGTCTTGATGCCCGGCCCCCTTTTAAAGGGTGTTGAGTCAGCAACGGCAATCGTCATGCAGCAGCCAGACCAAAACGTACTGCACAATGACCCCCTGCTTAAAGACTTCTTTGCTGCCGGAGAGCTCTCCGGCAGCAACGTTAACGAATAGGAGAACGTAGTTATGTCCAACACAGATACCACCTTGCGAATCGGAGAAACGCACGTCATCGCGGCGCGTGAACGCTTTGGTGGCCTCGTTCAAAAGGTCCACTGGAGCTGTGACGATCAGGTGGTTATTGACGTTGCTGCCCGGTCAGCTCCCGAGATAGTCGAATTCCTCTACTACGAGCGGGGCGGATGGCTCTCCGTGGTGGTTGGAAACGACGAGCGGTCACTTAACGCCCACTTTGCTCTGTACTATATCCTCTCCATGGAAGCCGAAGACCCCTGCTACTGTACGGTAAGAGTCTCTGTTTCTCCGGATACCTGCGAATTCTACTCCGTGTCACCCAGGGTTCCTGCCGTGATCTGGGGAGAGCGCGAAGTCCAGGACATGTTTGGCCTCAAGGCGCTGGGTATTATCGACAACCGCAACCTCGTGCTGCCTGATGACTGGCCCGAGGGCCTGTTTCCTCTGCGCAAGGATTCCATGGATTACCGCCACCGGCCGGCTCCGGTGTGCGACGTTGAAAACTATGAATTCCTCTCGGAAGTCGGCGGGAGGGACACCACCGTCATTCCCATGGGGCCACTTCACATTACCTCTGACGAGCCGGGTCACTTCAGGCTCTTTGTTGACGGCGAGGACATCATCGATGCCGACTACCGTATGTTCTATGTGCATCGCGGCATGGAAAAGTGCGCTGAATCCCGTATGAACTACGATACGATTCCCTTTTTAGCGGAGCGTATCTGCGGTATCTGCGGCTTTGCCCATTCCGTTGCTTATGTGGAGACCATCGAAAAGGCTCAGGGTATCGTGGTGCCTGCTCGCGCCCAATACATACGCGCCATCATCCTCGAGACGGAGCGGCTTCATTCCCATCTGCTCCAG
>JAISPK010000083.1 GCA_031274985.1 Coriobacteriales bacterium
GATGTCACCGTCAAGGTAGGCGGAGTGCCCGTGAGCGCAGGCGGCGCCTTAGAGCAGCTCGCTCAAAAGATCACCTATACGTTTGCCGACGACTACGACTTTGAGGCACAGGCTGGCAATACCGTCACCATGACCATTGCCACCCGCCTTGCTGAGCCGGCCGGTCCCTGGCCGACGGCGGCAATCGTCAACAAGGCATCGCTCATCGTCAACGACGGTAACCCGATTGTGCCGCCCAAAGACCCGGAAGCAAAGGTCAGAGGCTCTATAAGCGGTATTGTCTGGAATGACGATCCAACCGATAACTCCCTCTACGACGACTCGCTCGACACCGTGATAAGCGGGCTAACGGTGAGGCTGTACGCTGAGACCACCAAAGGGGTGTTTGCTCAAGTAGCCACCACCACAACCGACGACGAGGGATACTACAGCTTTGAAGTGGATGTCAATAAGAATTACCGGGTATTCTTCCCGCCGGTGCTCGAGGGCTCTATCCTGCTTGCCAAAAACGCAGCGAGTAAGGGAAGCAGCGCAAACAGCAACGGTATGACCGACACTATCCTGGTGGGCAACACGGTTACGACAAAGGAGAAAACGGCAAACGCCGGATATGTCACCCCTGACCCGACTCCGCCAACACCGGAGACGCCGCGCAAACCGCCAACACCAGTTTTGCCACCATCAGTCTCAGCGCTTACGCCGCCACCTGCAGTGCCACAGACTCCTCAGGAGATTGTCATTGGCATTCTGAGTGCATCAAATCCGCCCCTCCTCACGAGTACTCCTCTCCCGGGCGGCAATGTGCCAAAAGAGCAGCAAGCGACAGGCCGCGTGTGGGCGCTCCTGAATCTGATCATGAGTGTAATTGGCGTGCTTCTTGCGGCTGTAGCAACCGTAACGATGCTGCGCAAACGAAGAGTGCGACAAGATCGTTTCGAGGACAGTGAACGATCCGAAGAAGAGCAGGCAAACTCACGCGTGACCATGAGCGCACTGATTTGGACTATGGTGACGATTGTCATGAGCGTTTTGGGTATCCTGGTGTTCATCGTCACTGAGAACATGACGTATCCGATGCAGCTGACCGACGACTGGACGATTCTCAACTTCATCATATTGATGGTGGTATTAGTAGCTTTTATCGTCACGAGGCGCCGGACTGAGAATGAGGAAGACTACCTAGACGACATTCAGGATGTACGCTCGCTCAGAAGTATCAGGTAGTTACCGGGTAATTGCGGGATAACGGGAAGGTCGCGCCAAAAAATGGCGCGGCCTTCTTTGCGCTCAGAGGCAACTACCACCAATTTAGGTACGTGGCCGACACTGAGGAGAGTTTGAATTGTAAATTGCAACTTCGGGGCGCTTTTCTCTGTTTGTTTTGCTAAAATTAAGCGTTCGTGTGTAAATGTGTATATGGGTACTTGTGCAGCATACCGGGTACCTGAAGAGCTTATTGGAGGCCTGATGTCCGATCTTTATACCCCAGAGTATGTTCCTTCTGGCGCTGAAAAAGCAATTTTCCACACCAATAAGGGTGATATCACCGTGCAGCTTGCCGGAAAAGACGCCCCTGTTCACGTGGGCAACTTCATCGAACTGGCTGAGAAGGGTTTTTACGAGGGACTCAAATTCCATCGTTATGAGCCCGGATTTGTCATTCAGGGTGGCTGCCCCAATTCTCGCGAGTATTCCAGTGAGGAATTAGCCCGCGGCGCGCAGGACTATAGCCGGGGAATTCCCGGGACCGGCGGCCCCGGCTACTCCATCAAAGGGGAGTGGCTCTCCAATCCTCACAATGAGCATAAGGACGGCACGCTTGCCATGGCCCGCTCGCAGATGCCCGATTCTGCCGGCTCGCAATTCTATTTTTGCCTTGGCGCGCAGTCTTTTCTCGACAGCAACTATACGGTCTTTGGCGCCCCCTTTGATGAGGAGAGCCTCAAGATAATCCATACGCTGGCAAAAGGCGACATCATAAAGTCCATTGAAATCACTGATAAAGAAGCATAAGAGCTCATCGGTTTTTGTGCGATGAGGCTTGAAAGGAGCGGTTTGTTGAATAGTTCGAACTATAGTCAGGCAGAAAACGCCTATAGAAGCGGTGATTTTGTTGCCGCTTTGAAGCTCTACTACTCCACCCTCAAGGAGGACAGTTCCCGTTTTGCTCCGGGTGAGATGGGTCTCCTGTATTACCGCATCGGTAACTGTTTGCTCAAGATGCACACCTTTAACGAGGCGGCTATCAGCTATCAGAAAGCTCTGGAAGACGCAGGCTTTACCTCCCGCAGTGCCGCACAGGTCAATTTAGGCAAAGCACAACTGGGGCTCGGCAAGTACGAGGACTCCGTGCTTTCTTTTAACGCTGCCCTCTCTGACACAACGTATGCCAAGCCGTATCAGGCCCTGATGGGCTTGGGCAATGCCTACACCAAACTGGGGCTGATCGTTGACGCAGGCACCGCCTATCGCAATGCCGCCCTCGATGAGCGCAACCCCAATCCACCCAAGGCGCTGATGAGCCTGGGCAGCTGCTTTATGGCTCTGGGACGTCCCGAGGATGCCATCGAGTCGTTCAACGCGGTATTTGAGTTTGGCCCGCAACAAGCGCAGGCACAAAAAGCCTACGAGAGTCTCGGCCAGGCCTTTACCGCAGCCGGGCATTATAACGAGGCGCTGGATGCCTTTGGCAGGGCGCTTGCTCCCGGAGGATTCGTCCTTTCGGTAGCGGCACAGAGTGATTACCACAAAGCCATGGAGATACTCTCGGCAAATCAAGCCACGAGTTCCGACAATCTCGCGCAATTAGCCACGCCGACCTTTGCCAGTGCGACTCCTGCTCTGGAACCGGTGTCCCTGCCGGATGGCACCGAGGTGTATGGTGCGGGAAATGTTCCCACTGCCAACGACACGGGCTTTTTTGATGTGACGGAATCTGACCTCGTGAGGCTTTCCAAAAAGCAGATCAAAGGCCAGCGTAAGCTCCGCCATACCGGGCTCAAGGCAGTGCTCACCGTCATCATCCTTCTTATCGTGCTCCTGGCTGCAGCGGTATTTGGCTATACCCAGGGTTACGGTTGGCCCATGCAGGAGTCGGTCATCAACGATGTTTTTGCTGCTAATTCTGACGGCAAAGACACCACAAAATTCTGGATTGGCACAACCGATGAAGAAAAACAGGTCATCGAGCGCATCATGGACATGGTAGCTCCCACCTCTTCTGTTGACGTGATCTATATGGATAGAGGCATGAGTTACACCGAAGTAGTAGTGGCCGCGCACTTAAAGGAGGGCGGTACGGTTAACTATCAGATCTCACTGGACCGCGATGGCATTGGTTGGAAGATAAGCGGGTTTGACCTCTACTTTGCCTCCCGGCAGTAACCCGGTGAGTACAGCGGGTAGTAACGCAGGCAGAAACACGGGTAGTAACGCTCCCGTATCAAGTGGTAACACGGCAGTAACAAACAGGCGCACAAAACATTGGAAAGGTACGATATGATTGAAAAGACTTATACTATGCTCAAGCCGGATGCAGTGTCCGCAGGGCATATCGGCGAGATCATCTCTCGTTTTGAGAGAGTGGGGTTGACAGTTGAGAAGATGGAGCTTTCTGAGGTAACGACGGAACAGGCTGCCGCAAACTATGCCGAGCATGAGGGCAAGCCGTTTTACGAGGGGCTGATACGGTACATCACGTCCGGGCCAGTCGTCAAAATGGTGCTTTCCGGGGAGAGTGCAGTTGCTATCACCCGTAAGCTTATGGGAGCCACCAATCCTGCTGAGGCGTTGCCGGGAACCATTCGCGGCGATTTGGGTCTCACCATGGATGCCAATGTGATTCATGGTTCTGACTCTCCCGAATCGGCAGAAAGGGAGATTGCGATCTTCTTTTAGTGTTCCGGTACGGTTATGGTGTGGCCAAGGCTACGCCGCTGTAACAAAAGCACCGGATATTTTGTAAGTGCATTGCTCGAAGTAAAAGAGTAGGAGCCCGGACAGAGATGTCTTTTTTGGATAATTTATTCAGCCAGTGGAGTTGCGACATGGCCATTGACCTTGGCACTGCCAATACGCTGGTAGCTATAGCCGGCGAGGGCATTGTTTTGGATGAGCCCAGTGTTGTTGCCATTGACAATGAGCTCAACCGCGTATTGTCGGTGGGCACTGAGGCCCGGGAGATGATCGGTCGTAATCCGGGCAACATTACCGTGGAACGGCCGCTGGCCGATGGCGTCATCGCCGATTACGATGTCACCGAGGCCATGCTTTCTTATTTCATCAATAAGGCCAACCCCAAAACCCGTATGTGGCAGCCCAAGCCCCGTATTGTCATCTGCATTCCCTGTGGAGTGACCTCGGTGGAGAAGAGGGCTGTTTTTGAGGCAACCATTCAAGCCGGTGCCCGACAGGCTTTTCTTATCGAGGAGCCTATGGCTGCGGCTATCGGTGCCGGATTGCCGGTGGAAGAACCCACTGGCTCCATGATCGTAGACATCGGAGGAGGTACCACGGAAATCGCGGTTATCTCTCTGGGCGGCATCGTTACCTCACGCTCCCTCAAAGTCGCAGGCAATGAGTTCGATGTTGCCGTAGCCCGACACGTTCGCGAGGTGGATGGCCTCAACATCGGCGTGAGAACCGCTGAAGACATCAAGATCG
>JAISPK010000152.1 GCA_031274985.1 Coriobacteriales bacterium
ACTGGATGGACCGCTGCAAGGAGCAGATCGATGGCAAGATCAACCGCCGCATCTTTACCCGGACAATCAAGCAGATGATCCATGACTTTGACACGCTGGAGCTGGTTGGTGACGGCACCAAGCCGCGCGTAGGCGTGGTGGGCGAGATCCTCGTTAAGTTCCATCCCACCGCCAACAACGGCATCGTGGACATCATCGAGAAAGAAGGCTGCGAGTGCGTGGTGCCCGGCATCACCGAGTTTTTCCTCTTTGGCATCAGCGGTGGCATCTGGCAGCATCGCCAACTCACCAAACCACTTAAGAGCGAGATCGGCACCCGCTTCTCCCTCGGTTTTATCAATGCGTGGAGAGCACCGCTCATCAGGGCTCTCAAGAAATCAAAGCGCTTCCACGCGCCGGCAAACATCTATGAACTGGCAGACTATGCTCAGGAGATACTCAGCCTCTGCAACAGCATGGGCGAAGGATGGTTGCTCACGGCCGAGATGGTGGAGCTCATCAAGACCGGCGCTCCAAACATCGTGTGTACGCAGCCCTTTGCCTGCCTGCCTAATCACGTAACCGGCAAGGGCGTTATCAAGGAGTTGCGCAGGCGTCACCCCGAGAGCAACATCGTTGCGGTTGACTACGACCCCGGCGCAAGCGAGGTCAATCAGCTCAATCGCATCAAGCTGATGATCAGCGTTGCCAAAGCTAACTTTTAGTTGCCGGACAACGGTAAAGGGCTCAGGACTGGCGGAGGTTCATGAACTCCTCACCGGAAAGCCTCGCGAGCGTACAGGCTCCGGTGGGACACTGCAGCACACAGGCGCTACATCCTATGCAGCACAGCTGGTCGGTGACCGCGGCCATCTCTCCTTTGGGGCGCTTTTCTTCGGGCAGCTTGCCAAAGTACAGAACAGAATTGCTGACGATCTTGCGCCGGGCCCCCAGCGAGCAGACATCAACACAAACGCCGCAGCCGGTGCAGAGTTCCGGGATGGTTTCAACACACAGAAGCTCCACGCTGCCGGCCAGCTCTTTTTCTTGTTCAAGTGCGGTGTGGAGCAACCTCCGGCGCTGGCTCTTCTTGCCAAAAGGACGGGGAGCATTTTGGTTGGGCTGCGTTCTGGCCTTAGGCTTAGCGCGTTGTTTAGCCAGGTACTCGGTTCGCCTCTTTTCAAACGAAAGGTCTTCGCCGGCGCTTTGCCAGCTGCGCCACAGGCTGCCGGCCAGATTCTCAACCGCCTCTCGCTTGCCGTCAGATGAAGTACTGCTGAGCGAGTCAAACAGTTTACCCGAGGGAGAAAAGGCGAGTTCTTCCGGCTCGCTGACCAATTCGATGTTCTGTGCCCCCCAGGCTTCGGCCTCGGTTATACAGGAGGTATAGGTGCTTTCGGCTGCGCCGCAGTGATTAACGGGGCAATCGTCACAGATAAACGGAGGAAGATAGATCTTGAGGTTGCCTGTCTGGCGTTGTTCTTGCGTGGTATTTTCGTCGTAGTGGAGGGTATCCGGGTGTGCACCCCGAGCTACAGCAGCGGCAAAGAACCAGGTCTCGGTGTTGAGCACCGCCAGGCAAGGAACGCTGAGAGCCCGTGAGGTCAAGCGCGAAGATACCCCGTGGAGAGCGCGGGCGCACCCCAGGGCTATTCCCTCAAACTTGGCGCCAAGATCAGTCACCTGCTTCTCAAAACTCTTGAGATGGTGCTTGGTGGTGTTCAGTGATTCAAGGGGACACGCAGCTACACAGAGGCCGCAGTGGATACAGTCCTCACCGATAATGACGCCCAGCTTATTTTCCAGAATGCTTCGAGGGTCCGGCTTGGGCTTTTCTTCGGTAAGACAGGCTTCTGCCTCAGGGTTGCCACCCGCCGTGCCCCCGGGCTCAGGCTCCTGAATAAACACCTTGGGAGTGATGGCACCAGCCGGGCAAAGCTGTGCGCAGATGTCGCAATCGGTTGGCTCCTTGGCAATGCGCAAACAGCGAGAAGGCATGACCACCACATTGCCTGCGCCAAAGTCCAGCTTGATTTCTATGTCCTTTTCCGTGCTCAACGTGGTCTTATGATAACACGAGTCTTCTGTCAGTAGTATAATGTGCCCAATCGTCTTTAAGCCAGCAAGGTCAGGCACACGGTTTTCTGCTTATGCAGAATCGCTGGTGGTTGTTTTATTGGGATTTGGGATTTGGGAGTGAGGAGTGCTAATGAGCATTATTGAAGATGTCTATGGACGCGAGATCCTGGACAGCAGAGGAAACCCAACGGTGGAAGTTGAGATCGTCTTGAACGACGGTTCCTTCGGCAGAGCAGCAGTGCCCTCGGGCGCCTCAACAGGGGCCCTCGAAGCGGCAGAACTGCGTGACGTAGACAACCCTCGCTATTTGGGTAAAGGTGTGGCAAGCGCAGTAGATCATGTTAACGAAGAGATTGCTGATGCCCTCATTGGCCTGGACGCCTCCGACCAACGGAGCATTGACGCCGAGCTCATAGAGCTCGATGGCACCGACAATAAGAGCAACCTGGGGGCAAATGCCATCCTGGGCGCTTCTCTGGCCGCGGCCCGCGCAGCGGCTGAGTCGTGTGAGCTCACCTTCTATTCGTACGTGGGCGGGGTCAATGCCCACATACTGCCCGTTCCGATGATGAACGTGCTCAACGGCGGCGCCCATGCAGACAACAACGTGGATTTTCAGGAATTCATGATCATGCCGGTGGGAGCCGAGAGCTTTTCAGAGGCGCTGCGTTGGTGTGCAGAGATCTATCACACGCTCAAGAAGGTTCTGCAAGAACGCGGCCTCTCCACCGGTGTGGGAGACGAAGGCGGTTTTGCTCCTGACCTCAAGAGCAATGAGGAGCCCCTCCGGCTTTTGTATGAAGCGGTTGAACGGGCCGGCTACACGCTGGGCGAGCAGATCGTCTTTGCGCTTGATCCTGCTGCAACCGAGTTTTATGATCAAAAGCGTAAGCGCTACGTGCTTGCCGGCGAGGGTCGTGAACTCACCAGCGAAGAAATGGTGGACTACTGGGTCAAACTGGCAGCGGACTACCCCATCATATCAATCGAAGACGGTATGGCAGAAGACGACTGGTTTGGCTGGGAGCTTTTGACCGAAAAACTAGGCAGCAAGATCCAGCTCGTTGGCGATGATATCTTCGTGACCAACAAACGGCTTCTCCAGCAGGGCATTGAGCGCAAGGTGGCCAACGCCATTCTTATCAAGCTCAATCAAATCGGTACGCTTACCGAGACGTTGGAGACCATTGAACTAGCCAAACAGGCCGGTTATGCGTGTGTCATGAGCCATCGTTCGGGCGAGACTGAGGATACGACCATCGCTGACCTTGCCGTTGCCATGGGCACGGGCCAGATCAAGACCGGAGCCCCTGCGCGCTCTGACCGGGTTGCCAAGTACAACCAGCTCATCCGAATCGAAGAAGAGCTGGCCGACTCCGGCACCTACCTGGGCCGCAAAGCCTTTTATAACCTGAGCTAATCAAAGCACCACGGAGGAATATGTCTTTTCAATCATACCTGGAACAAAACTCACCGCGCATCGGTGAACTTATCGCCGATTACTATGCGGTAGACACCCTGGAGGATATCAACCGTTATCTCTATGCCCCCCTGGCAAGTTACAGCGCCAACGGCGGCAAGCGGCATCGCCCGCTCATATGCGAGCTTGCCTGTGGCGCGGTGGGCGGCGATACTTCCCTGATTACTGCGGCCGCAGCAGCCATTGAGCACTTTCATACTGCGGCACTTATCCACGACGACATTGCCGACGAAGCCACCATGCGAAGAGGCGAGCCCTGCCTGCATATTACCGAGGGCGAAGGCCTGGCAATCAATGCCGGTGACCTTGCGCTCTCACAGGTCACGGGCAGCGTTTTGAGCGATAAGCGGCTTGCGGACAGCATCCGCCTCAGGGTGCTCGAAGAGCTGGTGGAGATGACAACGCGCACCATCGAGGGCCAGGCCCTCGACATAGGCTGGGCGCGCGACGGTCGCTTTGACCTGACCATTGATGATTATCTCCAGATGGCCCGACGTAAAACGGCCTACTACTCAGGGTCTACCCCACTGGCAGTGGGTGCCATCGTAGGCGGCGGAACCGAAGAGCAGATAACTGCGTTGAGAGACTTTGGCATGGCAAGCGGCCTGGCATTCCAGATTCAGGATGACCTCCTTAATCTCACGGGCAACAAGGAGCTTTTGGGCAAGGATTATCGCTCGGATATCACCGAGGGCAAACGCACGTTAGTGGCCGTGCACGCACTGCAACATTCAGAGCAACGCTCAGAGCTCACGGCAATTCTGGCCTCGCATACTACTGCGCCAACCATGCTGGCCTGTGCCGTTGAGATCATGCAGGATGCCGGTTCACTGGAATTTGCCCGCGATTATGCCATCGGATTGGTGGCGGCCGCCAAAGCCGACATCACCGAAAGGCTGGAGAATAACGAGTGCACTAAATTGCTCTTACAAATGGCAGATTTTTTCATAGAGAGAATGCGTTAAAAAGCACAACAAAAAAAGCGCC
>JAISPK010000017.1 GCA_031274985.1 Coriobacteriales bacterium
GTAGTGATACTGGCGTTTGTCTTGATAACGGGCAACGCAGCCGGCAAGGACGCGGCAAACAAACCGGGGCTCGACAAACCGAGCAGCAGCGAAATCTCTGACACCCCCCACAATACTGATAATGAGACGGCCACAACGCAGATAGACTACAACAGCCCTCTGCCAGACGTGGTTGCCGCACTTCCGGGCGACGATGCGCTCGATATCCTCTGGTACAACCTGGGAGGATTTTGGACGGCCGCGCCTAACCAATACTTTGAATTCAACTACGGCGAAGGACAAAAAGGCATTGTGTTTGGCCTCTTAGCAACAGAGTGGGGCGTTGACGGGGTGCTCACCAGTGCCGTGCCGGCAGGCACGAACATCGCAAAACTCACCATACTCGTACCTGCGAGAGAAGCAAGCGAATTTTGGTCGGCCCGCGCCGAAGAGCTGGTAGACATTCTTGTTGATGTCAGCGACTACCACGTCGATGGCAAAATCAAGATCAATGTTAACCTGGACGGCTACGGAACCTGGGTCCAATACGGCTTTGCCGGTGCCACCGTTGAGGATGCCTACAACTCGGTATTCTGAGTTAAGCAAAGGAGCGGCACACTCAGCTCCGGCAGGCAAGCACCCTCAGCTCCGGCAGCTTGTTATCAGGCGCTCCACTCAATGTCGAGGGTTTTGAGAAGAGGCGTGATCTCTTCGAGGCTGAGCCACCGGATATAGATCTCTATAAAGTAGTTGCCTTTGGTGTCCAGCTTGCCCGGAGTGGTAAACAGATAGATGGTCTTGGTGTCAGTTATCACGTACATGGCATAGTCGACCCCGTTGATCGTGACGTCGTTTACCCGCTCAAGGCCCTGGTCGTCGCCAAAGCGATCCTCCATATAGGATTCAATCGAAGAGCCGCTGCTGAGCTTATAAAAATTGAGCCACATCTCGGGGATATCGAATGCCTCGATTTTCTGGCGCAGATAAGCCCCGTTTACAAACTCCTCGTCAACATACCAGTTGTCCTGCAAGGTAAGCGAGAAGGATTCTTCATCCATGGTAAAGGTATATTTCTCAACAGCTTCCAAACCGGATTGCTGCACCTGCGCCGCGCCATCGGCCGGCTTATCAGACGCGCCACCGCAGCCAGCGAGCAGCATGGTGCCCAATAACGTAACTGCCAATAAGATGGATAAAAGACGATTCTTCATGTGATTCCTCCAGTGGTTGTAGTTTCGGGACTCTCATTCTCTGGCAAACATTATACCTTTTGCTCTGTATTCCCCGTGGTTTTGAAACTCAAATAGGATATTATTGATGCACTATAAGCTGGGTTATGCTCTATCGGAACAATCATAAGGAATCATACCTATGAATAATGCGCAAACAGTTGGTTTTAAAAGGCACGTACCGAACATCATTTCCATGATCCGCATTTTTGGCACCCTTGCCCTTCCCTTTTTGATGTGGCCAAGCTGGGAACAGACAATCGTCCTCCCCATCGGGGTATTCGAGAATGTGCCGCTTATCTGGATTCTCGCTTTTCTCTTCCTCACCTTAACGGACAAACTGGACGGAACACTGGCGCGCTCGTTTAAGGTCGAGAGCGGCTTTGGCGCGACGCTCGACGTGATTGGCGACGCCCTGCTCCTGGTTGTGGGTGCCTCCTGTGCTTTTATCGTGTTTGCCCGGGAGAGTCTCCCCGACCCCCTGTTTTGGTTCTACGTATTTATCATGGTTCAGATCCTCTCTGATAAATTCATTGTGTTTTTCATTACTAAGAAATACTTCGGCACCGGCAACGCGCTGCATTCCATACCGCACAAAGCCTTTGCCGTGGGAGCCTATCTTGCAATCGCGCTCTGGGCGTTTGTGAGCACCATCCCGATGTGGTCGATCCTGCTTTTATGGGCAATCGTGACCTATGCGACCATTGATGAGATCATTTACCTCGTTCGCTCCGCAACGTACGACCCGGACTTCAAGGGGCACGGCTTTGAGAAGTATCCTCTGAGAAAAGACCAGCCCAGCGAGTAACCGGCAATCCTGCGCCAACGGGAGAGCTCTGGCTGGCGAAGGATTGATTTTTGAGCAAGGAACAACGATGAAGATCCGACTCTGGCTTGCTCGCATAGCACTCTTCGCCGTATTTGCGGTAAATCTTTACTGTGCGGCGGTGTTTATCGTGTTTCCGCAAAACTATCTCCATGCGTACCAGCTCTCGGGCGCTGAGGGCATGGCCGCAATCCAGGGCATCGGGGTAGCTTTTCTCATGTGGAATGTCACGTATCCGCTGGTAATCGTCCGCCCCGACAAGCATCGGGCGCTCTATCTGGTAGTGCTCATCCAACAAGCTGTAGGAATCATAGGCGAGAGTTTCATCCTCATAAACCTGCCTGCAACCTACGAGACCCTGGCGGGCAACCTCACGCGCTTTATCATCTTTGACGCCTGTGCTCTGGTGGTGCTGTTGGCCGGCTTTTTCCTGTCACGAGGCTTCTTTCAGCATCATCGGCGAGGCGGCGAAAATCCATAACTAAAGGGACTCCACCGAGAAATTCCGCTCTTAACCTATGGCACGCGCAACGATAAGGTATGAGTGCTTAACATAATCTATACTCCTGCAATGTTCTCTTATTATCAACAGGGCAAGGGCGACCTTGCTCCTGGCTACCAAAACCTGCAGAAAGCGAGTTAATAACATGCGAGTACTCTTAATCAACCATTTTCCTCTTGAGGGATCAGGCAGCGGTACCTACACCAGGGATGTTGCGCAGTTCCTGGTAAAACGAGGCCATGAGGTCTGTGTGATATTTCCAGAAAACAAGACTCCCGAGCCAATGCCGGGCGTGCAGCTTTGCCCCGTGTATTTTGACGGCAATGACGCAGCGGGCGAGGCCCTGCCCTACAACTTTCCCTGCTTTACCACACATCCTCGAAGCACCACGACGTTTGCAGACCTGAGCCAGCAACAGATGGATGAGTACCTCGCAGCTTTTGACCGCACGGCAAGGCGGGTCATGGAAGACTTTTGCCCGGACATCATCCATGCGCAGCATATCTGGATCCTCGCCTATCTCGGCGCTCACTATAACGTGCCCTGTGTCATCACCGCCCACGGCACCGATCTGATGGGCTATGAAAAATGGCCGCAGCTGCGGCACTATGCCGATGAGGCAGTGGACGCCTGTGACAGCATCATCACCATCTCCCAGGACAACTACCGTGCCACGCTTGAGGTCTTCCCCCAGGCAAAAAGCAAGGCGCAGATAGTGCGCAACGGCTACAACAACGACATCTTCTATCCGGAGCCTTTAGACAGAGCCGCCTTGCTCGCGCAATACGGGCTTTTGTACAACGGCGAGAAGTTCATACTCTTTGCCGGCAAACTCACCGAGTTCAAAGGTGTGGACGTATTTCTTCATGCGGTACAGAAGTATGAGGAGAGCAAGCCGGGCGGTTTTATCACCGTCATAGCCGGCATGGGGCAAGAGGGCGACAATCTCAAAGCACTGGCTGAGGAGCTGGGGCTTGAGAATACGCATTTTGTCGGTCATCAAAACCAGCAACAGCTGCGCAAGCTCTACAGTACAGCGGATGTCTTCGTTATACCCTCACGCTATGAGCCCTTTGGTCTGGTAGCTCTGGAGGCTATGGCCTGTGGTCTGCCGGTGGTTGCCACCAACGTGGGTGGTCTGGTTGATTTTGTGACAGACGAGGTAGGAGCTTTAGTGCCTCCGCTGGATCCCGATGCGCTGATGAGCGCCGTGCTCGAGGTTTTGGAAGCCACGCAGCGAGATGCCACCCGCAAAACCAACGTGGCCCGTTATGCCCTCGATAGATTCTCCATGACAAACTATGCCAGCCAGCTTGAGGCAATCTATCAAAGTCTCCTCGATGATGCTGCAACTGCCTGATGTGAGAAAAGGCCGAGCTGCCCATGCTTCATGAAATAGACCCTCGCACGCTGGACATCACCTTTTTGCAAAAGCCTCCGGGTGCAAACAGCGTTGTTTTTGCCTTTCAGGGCGATAAGGTGCTCGTTAACACCAGCCTTGAGGCTTGCTTTCCGCTTGCCTCAATGCTTGATCTTGCCAATCAGGAGACAATCTATCTCTTTAGAATCGATGAGACTGAATTCTTCCTCGCCCGATCCGAGAAGGTCAAGGCTCCTGCAGGTTATTCCTACGAGACCGTCTTTCGCCATACCTTGCGAAACCCCGGACACCTCACGTTTGCACTCACCACGGCGCAGCACCTGCACGATTGGTATAGCAGCAATCGCTTCTGCGGCGCCTGTGGCAACCCTCTGGAGCCCGGTAGCAAAGAGAGGATGCTCAGGTGCGCTCAGTGCGGCACTACCATCTACCCAAGGATATCACCGGTGGTCATCGTTGGGGTGTATCGAAACGATGAGCTGCTGCTGACCCGCTATGCCGGCAGAGCGTACAAGAACTATGCCCTGGTCGCCGGCTATATTGAGATAGGCGAGGACGCCGAGGATGCCATCAGGCGAGAGGTTGCCGAAGAAGTTGGCCTGCAGGTGGGCACCCCCTGGTATTACCGATCCCAGCCCTGGGGCCTCTCGGGGAGCCTGATCATGGGGTTCTTTGCAGAGCTTGACGGTAGCCGTGACATTGTCCTGGACAGTTTTGAGCTCTCTGAGGCGGCATGGGTACACCGCGATGACATCCAGGCCGAGCTGGACGGCGTGAGCATCACCTGGGAAATGATCCACTATTTTAAATATCACCCGGAGTCCTTTACCAAAGAACAATCAAAAAGGCTATGATAGATACTGGTTTTGACACGATACGAAACGAAAGAGGAACGCTATGAGCGCGACAGTCAAAGTAGGAATCGTCGGTTACGGAAATCTGGGCAGAGGTGTCCAGGCGGCAGTGAGCCAAAACGACGACATGGAGTTGGTAGGGGTGTTTACCCGGCGCGACCCTTCAGGGGTTGTCCTGGCCGGAGATGGAGCCAAGGTCTATCATCTCGACACACTGGCAGAGATGAAAAATCAGATAGACGTGCTGATTCTCTGCGGCGGTAGCGCGACCGACCTCCCCGAGATGACCCCTCGCCTCGCCCGTGACTTTAACGTGATAGACAGCTTTGACACGCACGCTAAGATTCCCGAGCACTTTGCTGCCGTTGACCGCGCAGCAAAGGCCGCCGCAAAGGTGGCCATCATCTCCGTGGGCTGGGACCCGGGCCTCTTTTCCCTTAACAAAGCCTACGCACAGGCGATACTGCCCTCGGGCACTGACTATTCGTTTTGGGGAACGGGCGTAAGCCAGGGGCATTCCGATGCAATCCGTAGAATCAAAGGGGTCATCGATGCGCGCCAGTACACGATTCCCGTAGAGGAGGCGCTGGACAAGGTCCGCGCCGGAGAGAATCCTCAGCTCACCACACGCGAAAAGCACACCCGTCTTTGCTATGTGGTGGTTGAAGAGGGTGTTGACACCGAGGCAGTCACCCACGAAATCGTGACCATGCCGTACTATTTTGATGAATATGACACCGAGGTCCGCTATATCTCCGCAGAGGAGATGAAGCGTGAGCACAGCTCGCTGCCCCATGGAGGCATGGTACTGCGCAGCGGACGAACGGGCTTTGCTGAGGAGAACACCCAGATCATCGAGTACAAGCTCCAGCTTGATTCAAATCCTGAATTCACCAGCAGCGTCTTGCTTGCCTACGCCCGTGCTGCCTGCCGCCTGTCCCAGGAAGGGCAGTGTGGCTGTAAGACCGTCTTAGACATTGCCCCGACCTACCTGTTAAACAAAAGCGCTGAGGACCAACGCAGCTCCCTGTTGTAGCCTCAGGCATATCTGAGTGACCGATACTTCTCGCGCAGGAGGTTTGCAAAGAGCAATCCTGTCGTGAGGAGCAAAACGATAGGACAAGCTGTGGAGTATAGCATGCTCATATTTGCCCTGATCTTTACCGTTGCGGTTGTGGTGCTGATGCCCGTGTATCTGCTCGCTGAGGTAAGGAGCGGCTCGCAGCCAAAGGGCTTCCAAAAAGCTACGGCACTCAAAATGACAATCAGCGGGTTGTGCGCCCTCTGTGCCTTGGTGGGATACCTCCTCTGGGGCATGCCCGAAGAGCCGGTGCGGGCCTTTATTCCTCTGGCACTCGTGTGCTCAGTAGCGGGAGATTATTATCTCCAGTTCATCAGCCTCGACTCCAGAAAGCTGCAAACCGGCATCCTGTTCTTTGCGCTGACGCAGCTCTTTTTGATTGTGTACCTGTGCTTGCACTATGGGGTTTCCTGGCCGGAATTCGCACTAGCCGCGGCGCTCACAGGCAGTTTTCTCGTCGTGGTATTCCGACGCGTTTTGGTGCTCGGAAAAGTTCAGTGGCCGCTCGTTAGCTACGTAGCCCTGCTTGGCTTTATGGTGAGCAAGGCAGTGCTTCCTCTCTTTGGCGCCACCATCACCCTCTCTTTGGTGTTGCTCGCTGGCGGAGCGCTGCTGTTTATTACCTCCGACCTGCTCCTCGGCATTAAGAACTTCTCAAAGCGCAAAAAGGCCGGCGCCAAACTCCACCTGATTCCCTACTTCTGCGCGCTTTTGCTACTGGCACTCAGCGTTATCTCCTAAGCACTAATTGATACAATATTTCTCAGGATACAAACCCTGAAGGGCGATACCATGGCAAGCATCGAGCTCAACTGCTTTTCTCCTCTGGCCTTTTTTTCACAGGAACACTTACAGACCATCCACAGAGGAGCTCTGGAGATCCTGGAGACGGTGGGCTGTGAGCTGCAGCACCGTGAAGCGCTAGCGCTCCTGGAGTCCGGTGGAGCGCGCGTTGAGGGCAGGCGCGTCTTTCTTTCTGCAAGCATGGTGGATCAGGCGCTGAGCACAGCTCCCTCCCGCGTTTTACTCTACAACAGAGAGGGCGCGCCCGCGCTTGACCTCTCAGGAAGAAACGCCTGCTTTGGCACCGGCTCGGATTGCCTGTACCTCCTGGACAGTTTTACGGGTGAGCGCCGGGTGTTTTTAGAGCAGGACATGATCGATGCGGTAAGACTCTGCGAGGCCCTGCCTCACGTAGACTTTCTCATGTCTATGGGCATGATCAGCGACACTCAGGCCGAGCATCAGTGCCAAAAGCAATACGCCAACATGCTCAAATATTCAAAAAAGCCGCAGGTTGTCATTGCTATCAACCGCCCGTGTTTGGACGACATCGTTGAACTCGCCGCAGCCGCGATACCCGGGGGACGTGACGAGCTCAAGCGCAAGCCCCGCTTTGTGCTCTACACTGAGCCCACCTCGCCCCTGTTGCACTCCTTTGAGGCAATCGATAAATTGCTCTACGCAGCAGAAAACCTCGTGCCCACCAACTATGCGCCCGGTATGATGGCCGGAGCAACCGGCCCCATAACCCCTCCGGGAGCCGTGACCCTTGCAGCAGCAGAATGTCTCTTTGGCCTGGTGCTCCACCAGTTGGCCGGAGCCGGCGCTCCCTTTATCTTTGGCGCGGGCATGAGCAATATCGACATGCAGAGCATGCAGCCGTCGTATGCCTCGCCCGAGGCCATGATGACGCAGGCCGGGCTCTGTGAACTCGGACGTACCCTCTACAAGCTCCCCACCTGGGGTTTTGCAGGCTGCAGCGCGTCCAAACTTGCCGACACCCAGGCCATCAACGAGGCGGCAACGTATATTTTCACGGCCGGACTCACCGGCTCTAACCTCAACCACGATCTGGGCTATTTGGAGTTTGGCCTGACGTATTCCTTTGACCTGCTCGTGATGTGCAACGAGAGCGTGGGCCAACTGCGCCGTATCATGGACGGGATGCCGCTTTCGCGCGAGACCATGGCGCTCGATGCCATCCGTGAGGTAGGCCCCGCCGGTGAGTTTTTGACCTGCGACCACACGCTTGAGCACTACCGCGAAAACTGGATGCCCGGTGTCACCGATCGCAATATCTATGAGCGCTGGGCGGAGCTCGGCTCCCTGAGCATGGAACAGCGCTGCAAGGCCCTGATTAAAGCGATTCTCAGCGAGCCGGCTGCTGCCTACCGGGAGCAGGCCATCGATGCCGTTTTGAACAAGATCCTTGCGAGCCAGTGAAAGGGTTATACCATGTCAATCTATGATTATTCTCCTCGCACCATAGCCGCACGGGTGGGCACCGAAGTGGATACTGCCTATCATTCTCTGGGCGTTCCCATCTATATGACCAATAATTACCTCTTTGACGAGGTGGCACAGGGTGCGGAGCTCTGCCACTCAACGGATGCGGGAGACTGCTACACGCGCATGTCCAACCCCACGAACAATGAGTTGGGCCGGGCTCTGGCAGCTCTGGAAGGCGCGGAGGCAGGGCTGCCCTTTGCCAGCGGTGCGGCTGCCTTCTCTGCGCTGATGCTGACCCTTCTCAAGTCCGGCGACCATGTCCTGAGCGACAACGCTACCTATTCGGCAACCAACTATCTGCTCACCGAGCTCCTGCCCAAGTTTGGCGTGGAGACCACCTTGATTGACTTTACCGACGTTGCTGCCGTGCGTGCGGCGCTGCGCCCCAATACAAAGATCGTGTTTTTTGAGACACCCTGCAACCCCACCATGAAGGTTATCGATATAGCGCGTATCGCGCAGGTCGCTCGAGAGGCCGGCGCACTATCGGTCATTGACAACACCTTCTCCACTCCCTTTATCACGCGCCCCCTTGAACTGGGCATAGACCTCGTTATGCATTCAACAACCAAGTTCCTGGGCGGGCATGGCGATGCTATCGGCGGTGTTCTCGTGGGCCCAAAAACACTGATCGATCAAATCTGGAATGTCGGGCTCAAGAATCTGGGCGGTTGCGCCTCTCCTTTTAACTCGTTTCTTGTGCTGCGGGGCATCAAGACTCTGGAGGTGCGCATGGAATATTGCTGCAAGATGGCGGCAGCCGTTGCCGAATACCTTCAAGGTCACCCCAAGGTTGCGCAGGTGCATTATCCGGGTCTGCCCTCGCACCCCGGGCATGAGATTGCACGCGGCCAGATGCAACGCTTTGGAGCGCTGCTCTCCTTTGAACTAAAAGGTGGCATGGAGGCCGGAATTACGTTGATGGACAACGTCAAGCTCTGCGCACTTGCCGTGAGCTTGGGCGAAGCAAATACGCTGGTGCAGCACCCGGCATCTATGACCCACTGGTATGTGCCACAAGAGATCAGGCTTCAAAACGGCATCACCGATGGACTCATTCGATTCTCTGCCGGTCTCGAGAGTATCGACGAGATCATTGAAGACCTGGAGAGAGCGCTGAGCTTGGTATGAGTTCCGTGCACAGGGAAGAGTGGCACTTTGCAGCATCTAACGGTGAGGGTGAGATCTTTGCGCGCGCCTGGCTACCGGGCGAACAGCCCAAGGCCGTGGTGCAGATAGCTCACGGCATGAGCGAGCATAGTGGTCGCTATGACGAATTTGCCACCTTTCTCTGTAATCAAGGCTACCTTGTTGTTGCTAACGACCATGCCGGCCACGGTAAAAGCGCTCAGGGCCATCTCGGCTCCTTTGCCGCCCGTGCCGGTGGGCTGAACTGCTCAGTCGCAGACTTTCAGAGACTCTTTGACAGGGCGGCGGGGCTGGCGAGACAGGGAGACGGGGTTGCAGACAGAAGGTACGTCCCCTTATGTCCGCAACGTCCCCCTTTGTCTGCAACCCCGTCTCCCTGTCCCGTCCCCCTTCCCCGGATTCTCTTCGGGCAGAGTATGGGAAGCCTTATGGCCGCGCTGTATGCAGAACGTTTTGATGATCTCTCTGCTTTGATTCTCAGCGCCACCCCCTCGGCAATCAAGTTCTCGGGAGCTATCCAGCTGCTCACCGGCATTATCGCCACAACCCGGGGGCAGCTTGCACGCTCGTCCCTGCTCGAAAAGCTCACCGGAACGGTTGCTCATATGACTGATGAGCAAAAGACGCAGGCTCGCCACTGGCTCACCCGCGACACGGACAAAATCAAGGAGTTTAATGATGACCCGCTCGGTGGCTTTGATTATTCAGCTGGTGGATACCACGCCATGATGCAAGCCTATCGCCACGTCAATGCAAAGAACTGGGGGGCCCAGATGCCCGACATCCCGCTGCTCATTGTTGCCGGCGAAGCCGACCAGAGTTCCGGTTTTGGCAAAGGCCCTCGCCATTTTGCCCGACAACTGGCCAAGACCGGCCACAGCCAGGTAGAGCTTAAGCTCTTCGAAGATGCCCGTCACGAGCTGGTCAACGAGCTGGGCAGGCAGGAGATCTACGCCTTTCTCACCAGTTGGATCAACCAGCAGGTAGCACAGAAGTCTCGCTAAATCAGCGGCTTTAAGATACTGAGGATAGCTTCCTCTTCTTCTACGGTTGCTATCAGCCCACTACGTTTTCGGTCAAGGTAGCCAATGAGCTGGGCATGCCGGTCTTTCGTGAGTTTCCAACGCACTGCGATGATTATCGCCGGCACCAACAGAATGACTGACGAAAACCCGAGGATTCCCTTGATGGTAAAAAGTACGACCTCGCTCTGGGTTTGGTTGATAAGCACGGTAGCTCCGTCAACGAGATTCTCGACCGGCTTGATAAAGCCCGAGAGGCCCAGTAGCATCAGGGCAACCCAGTTAGCCAGCGCAGCTGCGC
>JAISPK010000022.1 GCA_031274985.1 Coriobacteriales bacterium
AAAAAAGCGCCTCGGCGCTTTTTTTAATGCTGCTCTTTTGAAGACCTCTTAGCTGCGTACTACCTTGCCGGCCTTGAGGCACTTGGTGCAGACATTGGCCTTCTTGAAACCGTCGCCTACCTTGATGGTGACCTTTTGGATATTAGGGGTGAACACGCGGTTGGTTACGCGATGTGAGTGCGATACATTACGCCCTGCTGAAGGGTGCTTTCCGCAGATAGTGCATACTTGACTCATTTTCATTCTCCTTACAAAATACTCGGCTATTTGAGCGGCATCTTGTTGCTTGCTCTCAGGAGCCGTCATCGTAGTGATCGCTGCCTGTCTTTTAAGACTGTTATAAGCACGAATCGCACATGATACCATAACCGAGCGTTCTGCTCAAATTACAGCTAGTAAACTACGGCAACCTTCGATTACAGCAGACACGGGTCCTACGCAAACGTCACCTTGACGGTGGTACCCACCTCCACCTCTGTGTTGGCAGCAGGGGTTTGGGTCGCAACGACCTTGCCTGTAGGATCGTCCGAGTAGTCGAGGGCCAATCCCTTTGCAGCCAGGGCATTGCTCGCAGCACTCACGTCCATACCGATAAGGTTGGGCACAATGACCTTGGGAGTTGGGGTGGGTTCAGGACCTTTGGACAGCGTAAGTGTTACCGTTGAGCCTTTTGCGGCCTCGCCGGTTGTATCCTGGCTCACAACACGTCCGGCATCCACTGAGTTGGAGTAGACATCGTCTGCATAGGCAACCTTGAATCCGGCAGCGAGGAGCTGATTCTCGACGTCTCCATACCACTGGCCATAGAAGTTGGGAACCTGAGCGGTTTCTTTACCGGCAGAGATAACACAGATGACCTTGGATTTCTGAGCGACCTTGGTGGTAGGCGCAGGGCTCTGCGAGCAGATTCTACCCTTATCGATATCGGGGTGAGGTGCTGTTCCTCCGGACTCGTACACCAGATCGAGGTCGGCAAGTATCTTCTTTGCTTCTGCCTCTGTTTTGTTGGTGAGATCAGGCACCACCACGTTGCCGGTGCCGCTGGAGATGACCAGATTGATCTTGGTGCCCTCGCGTACCTTGGTCTGAGCTGCAGGATCCTGTGAGATGATCCTGCCTTCTTCAACGGTCTCGGAACTCTGCTGTTTGACCTCCCCCACCGTGAGTTGAGCGTCCTCGATCATTTTCTTAGCATCTGTTTCGGTGAGACCAACGACCTTGGGTACCGCAATATCGCCTGCATCGGAAGAGCAAAAAGCAAGGTAGGCGCCAACGCCGGCGAGAATAACCACCAGCCCGATGACCAGCGCCACGATAACCGGTGTTTTTGAGTTGGAAGTACTGCTCTTGGCCCTTGCACCGTTGCCGTTGGTGCCAGCTCTGGTGTGCGTGGCCGCAGTGGCCAGCTCCGGCATAACCGCCGTTGCCGCTGCGGGAGGAACCACGGCCGGGGTTCTGATGACCTGCGTGCGTGCCTCAGCCGCAGCGCTTTGAACCGGCTTACCCTGTAAATACTCATTCAAGGCCAGACGCATCTCATCGGCAGTTCTGAAGCGATCGGCAGGGTTTTTGCTCAGGGCCTTGAGGATGATAGCTTCCAGCCCTGCATCAATAGAGTTATCAAGCGCGCGCGGCGGCGTAGGGATTTCGTTGACCTGCATAACGGCAATGGATACCGCATCGGGCCCGTCAAAGGGCACACGCCCGGTGACCGCCTCATAGAGCACCACGCCCAGTGAATAGATGTCGGTTGCCTGCGTGAGATCCTTGCCCTGGGCCTGCTCGGGGGATACATAATATGCGGTTCCCAGCACGGAGCCGGTCTGCGTGAGATTGGCACTGTTAGCTCGAGCGATACCAAAATCCATGACCTTTGCATTGCCGTCAGGCTGAATCATGATGTTCTGCGGCTTTACATCGCGATGGATGATGTCGTAACTATGGGCAACACCGAGAGCCGCAGCAACCTGGGACCCTATCTCGGCAACCTTGCGCTGATTGATGGCGCCGCGTTGTTGAATGGCCGTCTTGAGGTCGGTGCCGCGTATGTATTCCATGACAATAAAATAGGTCTTGCTTGACTCATCAAAACCCCAGTCATAGATATTGACGATGTAGGGACTCTGCACATTGGCTGCGGCCTGAGCTTCTTGCCTGAAGCGCACGGCAAAAGTCTCGTCAGCGGCATATTGCGGAAGCATCACCTTGACGGCCACCGTTCTGCCCAGGGTCTCATCAGTTGCCTTATAGACCTCTGCCATGCCGCCGATACCAATTTTTTCGGTGATGCGATAGCGTCCCGCGAATACCTTGTTAATCACTGTGATCCTCCAAAAATCGTCTGAGCCAATAATAGCATTTTACCTATAGGCTTCAATTGCAGCCTCCAGGATGTCCCGCGCCCTGGGAGTAGCGGCGCCTTCGCCGGCTTCCTCCAAAACCAGGGCCACCACAACCGTGCGCCCGCCCACTTCAACAAAACCCACAAACCAGGAATCAGCTTCAGCGCGCCCGGTCTCGGCCGTGCCGCTCTTTCCTCTTACCACATAACCCGGTATCTGAGCGGCAGAGGCGGTGCCGGAGGCAACCACGCCCTCCATGGCATTCTTAACCTCGTTTATCACCTGGCTCGAAGCTACATTGCCTAAAACCTCAGGCTTGGTTTGTGAGACGAGAATGCCGTTTGCGGCCACAACGCTGTCAACCACATAGGGGTTCATTATGGTGCCGTTATTGGCAATGGCGGCACCTGTTAGAGCCATCTGCACCACCGTGGCCTGTGGCCCGGCAGGAGAATTGCGGTGCTCCCCTACCGGCTCCCCGGCGCCGGCCCAGGCGGTTTCCCATTCGGTCATGAGCTTGGGGTCGGGCATCAGCGAAACCGCAACAGGAAAATCCCTCCCGATGGTGCGGTCAAAGCCAAAGGCGTCGGCAACAGAAACCAGCGAGGAGGGTCCCAGTTTGTTGGCCAGCTGGGCAAAGACGGTGTTGGATGAGAGCTCAAAGGCCCGCTCTACCGTGATGGTGCCGTAGTTGTTCTTGCCAAAGTTCACCACCGGCGCACCGCCGATTTCAAGGGTGCCGGGAGATTCGTAGGTGTCGGTGAGTTTAACCCCGCCGCTGTAGAGAGCGCCGGTAAGGGTGACGATCTTAAAGGTGGAACCGGGCGAATAGAGACCCAAAGTAGCGCGATTGAACAGGGCACCCGGATCGTTTGCGTCAGCAGAACCCGCGTTTTCAAGCACGGACTCAGCCTCGTTGAGGTTGTAGGTGGGTGAGCCGGCAACCGCAAGGAGCTCACCGGTAGTAGCATCCAGAACAACCGCCCCGCCCTGATACCCTCCCAGAGCATTTTGGGCGGCAACCTGCAGGCGCGAATCGATGGTCAGCCTGACATCGTTACCGGAGTTAGGAACGCCGGCTAAAGAGTTGATGACCTGCGTCCAGGAGGTAAAATTCGTCTCGCCTCTGAGCGCCTCCTGCATACTTGCTTCTACCCCGCTGCTCCCAAACTTAACGCTGGAATAACCAACAATATGGGTGGCGAGGTCTCCTTGGGGATAACTGCGAAAATACGTTCCATCCTCGTTGGGCACACTCTGGGCCAGGACCACTCCGTCATAGGTAACGATAGCCCCGCGCTGAGCCGTTGCTTCACGGGCAATGGCATGGCTGTTAACCGGCATGCTGCGCACTTCTTCTGCGCGCACGAACATCTGATAGGCAATATTGCCAATCAAGAGTGCAAAGAGCAGGGCGAGCATCGTGATGAGCGCAGTAAGCCGCTTGCCCAGAGCCACTCTGCCTAAAACGCCGCCATCCAGATACACGGTGGCCTGCAGCTCATTTTCCAGACCGGTGCCGCTATCAGAGATCCTCAGCAGCAAGCCAATGATGATAAAGGTGGCCAGGAGCGAAGATCCTCCCTGGCTCATAAAGGGCAGCGTGACCCCCGTAAGAGGAATAAGCAAAGTGGTGCCGCCAACGATGACAAAGACCTGAAACGCAACCGACACCGTAAGCCCCACCGCGCTAAAAGCCTCTGTGTCAGAAGCCGCCCGGCTCGCTATGGTAAATCCCCTTACCGCAAAGAGGATAAAGAGCGTCAAAACACCGGCAACCCCGAGAAAGCCCATCTCCTCTGCCATCGCCACAAAGATAAAGTCACTCTCTACAATGGGGATGAGATCGGGCATGCCGCGGCCAATGCCGGTTCCCAGCACGTCGCCATCGGCCAGGGAATACAGCGCCTGCACCAGTTGATAACCGGAGGTTTGCGAGTAGGCAAATGGATCAAGCCATATGCTTACCCGGGTTTGTACGTGATCGAAGAAGTACCACACCGCTATGCCGCCGATTGCCGCTAAAACCAGGGCGGCTATCACAAAACTGATGCGTCCGGTGGCCACATACAGCATGGCAATGAAGATACCAAAGAAGAGGAGCGCGCTCCCTAAATCGCGTTCAAAGATAACCAGTAACAGGGAGATGCCCCACATCACCAGGAGGGGAAACAGCGTGCGGAGGTCAGGAAGGTTCAAGCGCCCGATCCGGCGGCCCGAGACAGAGAGCATCTCGCGATTCTCGGCCAGATAGCCCGCCAGAAAGAGCACAACCAGAAACTTGGCGATTTCTCCGGGCTGAAAGGAGAAGTCTCCTAAGGTGAGCCAGATCTGAGAGCCGTTATGCTCGGTTCCGATGATTGCCGGGAGCAACAGGCAGATGAGGCCCAGGATTAGGATGGTGTACTTGAATTCTCCCAGCTTCTTTACCGAGCGCACCACCAGCAGGGTAAGTATCAGGGCCGCAATGCCGGCAAAGAGCCACATTATCTGTCTGCCCGCCAACTCAGGGGCCAGACGCAGGACAAAAGCGATGCCGATGCCACTCAACACAAAACTCAGGGGGAGCAAGGCAGGGTCGGCGCCGGGGGCGAGCTTTCTTACAGCAATATGCACCGCGATGAAGGCAGCAAAGAGGCCCAGGGGCACGGCAAGCGAGTACAGGCTGAGCAGTTCATCGTTCTCTAATAGTGCTAATACAAATATCAATATTACAACCGGAGAAGCTGCCAGGAGCAGCAGGAGCTCGAGGCTGCGTCGGGTCAATCCGGCGGGACGTGCCAGGGACATCAAGAGGCTCTCCTTCTGTGCGCATCCTCAGAGATCTGTTGTTCATAGGAGGCTACCAGAGCCGCGGCATCGTCCAGAGAATCCACGCGAACCCCCTCTTCAAGGCGCTGCGCCGTGCTGCTGAGCAGATCCGATGCTTTTACCTCGGTGGTATATTCATACCACTCCAGTTTTATTCCCGGCATCAGATCGCCCGGCAATCCCCGGTAGACCACTACCTTGCCCTCCTCGGTGCGCAAGAAGGCGCTGTGAGACGCATACCAATACACGCCTGCGAAGGTGCCGCCGATAAGAAGAACCAGGAGCAGCAGAAAGGTCAGGACCCCCAGGTGTAGCCTGGGAAGACGGCTTCTCCGCCCGTTTTGGGTCCTTGCCCTCTGTCTGCGAGCGCTTTGCTCTTCTGCTTCTTGATTGAGGTCAGTGAGGGTGAGAAACTCGCTTTTATCATGGTTGATGTCCACCACAATGGCAGAGATATTATCAAGGCCTCCCCCTGCACGGGCAGCAGTGATGAGGTCGTCGCAGGCATCCTGCGGATCGTCCCGTGATTCTAAAATGGCCGTGATGGCATCCTCGCGCACCATGCCGAAGAGTCCGTCGGTGCAGATGAGGAGGCGGTCGCCCACACTGGCTACCAGTTCATAGATGTCCGCTTCTGTTTTGGGGTCGGAACCCAGAGCCCGCGTGATGACCGATCGCTTTGGATGAGCCCTCGCCTCGGAGGCGGAGATATGCCCGCCTGCGAGCAGCTCGCTCACATAGGAATGATCGCGGGTGAGTTGCTGCAGTTTGCCCTCATGCAAAAGATAGGCACGCGAATCGCCCACCTGGGCAATGAGCAGCCGGGTTCCATCAAGGAGTGCTGCGGTGAGCGTGGTACCCATGCCCGGACGGCCCGGACCGTCACTCGCGGCGGTGATGATAGAGCGGTTTATGAGCCGTATGATGTCAATGAGAGCATTGGCATCACGAATCGCCAAAGCGTTCTCAGCCAGGATATTGACGGCCAGCTCTGAGGCGATCTCGCCGGCAGCATGCCCTCCCATACCATCAGCCACCGCATACAGGGGCGACTGAACAATGAGGGCGTCCTCGTTTTGTTTGCGGACACAGCCAACATCGCTTCGCGAGCCTACGACATGAGGCTTGGGGCTCATGAGCGCCCTATTCTGAGGGTTGCATCGCCGATACTCACGAGCGAACCGACCTCAAGCTGGGCAGGAGCAGTAATGCGCTTGCCATTGACCAGAGTGCCGTTGGTAGAGCCCATATCCTCCACCACCAGAGCCTCTGAAAACAGGGCAAAGCGGGCGTGGCGCCCGGATACATAACCGGCGTTGATGACAATGTCAGAGCCCGGCGATCGTCCGACAACCAGCGGCCCGGTGATAGGCATCTTTACCCCTCTGAGTTCGCGGGGCCCCTGCTCTACGGATACCGTCCAGCGCTCGCCCTTGCGGTTTTGCCCGCGGACAAGACCAATACCTGTTCGCATCACCGCAAAGAGAAACAAAAAGAGGAGCAGTATCAGGAGTATGCGTCCTACGAGTAAGGTAATATCAATCAAGAAGTCTCCTTACGGTTTAGTCTGAGGGGCAGCTTGCCTCTTGCTCGGGAGTTGCTGCATCAAACATCTCCTACTCAGTAAACTGAAAAACCGTGGTGCCAATGGTTATCTCATCGCCGGTTCTGAGGATAGCATTTGACACCAGACGACCATTGAGCTGGGTGCCGTTGGTTGAGTTGAGGTCAGTGAGCTTCCATTTGCCCGTGGCATCCTGAGAAAACTGCGCATGTACTCTGCTGGCATTGGCATCTTCTACCACAAGATCGTTCTCTTTGCCGCGCCCTGCGGTGTATTTACGACGTTCCAAACGATGGGATCGTTGCTCGGTGCAGTTAAAGAGACTGGCACAGCCAATAACGCTTAACGTTTCGGGGGCAAGTCCCGCGTCGAGTGCCGCTCTGTCCTGTGTTGACCTTGCAAAGCGCCGTGAAGGCTCCGGAAACCATTGGCCCCGGGCTACCCTGCCCTGCGAGAGGGGCGGTAGCGCAGAGGAATCCGGGATGCCGGGATCAATACTCGCGGGAATGTCCAGGCCGGCAAACCTGCCTTCCTGGGAATTGGGAACATAGGCGACTTGAGGATACGCTGAGTTTTGCTGGGGAGTCCGGACGGGCACTGCCGCGGGCACTGCCGCGGGCACTGCGGGCACTGCCGCAGGAACTGCTGCGGGCACTGCCGCAGGGGCTCCCGCAGAAGCCCGGCCGTAGTATTCTGATTCCTCGGCCCTGAGCTTGAGTATAATCGGCGCCGCAACCACCTCGGCTATTACGTCAAAACGACCCTTCTTAAGCCCCGGGTCGGGAATAAAGCGCACCAGAGGGCGGGTATCAAACTCCATGCCGGCCTCGGTGCCTTTGGCATAGAGATAGTTCTCGATCTCAGAAGCCATAGTGGGATAAAAACCAAAGAGCCGCTTGTCATCGCGGTGGTTTACCATGACGTTATACAGTGTGGGGGCATATTGCCGTCCGGAGCCAACAAGCTTTTCCTTTTTCATCTGCTTCTCAGCTTTTTTGGCTATCTGAGCAGGTTCTATGGGGCTGGAGAACATTGCTGCTGCAGCGCCGTCCACGGCCCCCTCAACTTTACTCTCAAATTTTGAAATAACGCTCATCTTCTTCTTCCTTTGCCTTTACTCACCACATAACCCGGCTCTACGCCAAATGCTATCAACAACAAACATATCGCCAGCGCAATAACAAGCCTGATAATGATGGCTGCCAGGAGGGCCATGCTGCCTGCCGGTACCAACCAGAAAAACGGGAGGAGGTATCCTGCCGCTACTATGCCGGTGCCCATAAGGGTTGCTATGACATATTTTACACGGCTTTGGCCTCCGTTAAGTAGCGACATAACAACAGATGCGCCCAACCACCCGGCAAATATCAGCCAAAACTCCAGTGAGGTAAACAGATTGATGAGCGGCATAAAGAGCTGGTTGACATCGGGCATCAGCATAAACGTGGGCGAAGCGCTGAGGAGGTCTTCTAAGGGAAGCCCGGTAAACTGTCCGTAAACCGGTATTGCTCCCACGCCCAGTATGGAGCCGAAGAAGGCATCGCCAAAACCATAGGTAACCACCGTGAGCAACGAGCAGACAAAACAGCCGAGCGCGGCAGTGCCCAGAGCCTGGCGCCAGTTTTGGAAATAACCGGCCAAAAGCGGTAGCAACAGGGGCAGGCTGAGCGTGGCAAGTAAGGGCGAAAAGGCAAAGATGGTGCAGTTTACCGATTCCCGCCTGCCGATGACTATCCACCAGGCTATGCATCCGGCAAGCACCACAATGCCCAGCAACCAGTTGCCGGTAAAGAAGAATCCCAGCCCCAGGCAGAGTATTGCAAGCACCCCGCCAATGCGGGGAACCGCCATGGCCACTGCCGCAATAAGAATCGTCAGGGCAAGGCGGACGGTAAAAGCTGCGTCCAGCAGCGCCGGAGCAGGGTTGCCGGTATTTGCTGCCGCCGTTGTTGCCGCCTGGGCGAGCGGGTCGCTCAAGTATGGCAGCGCGCTCATGGCCAGCCAGGCCATGCTTGCCGCAGCCAAAGCACTCAGGCAACGGGAGAAAAAACTCTGGCTCCACGGAGTCAGTCTCTGCCAGAGCGGTACCCCGGGTTTGCGCCGGGCCTTTGTTCGATACTTCTGGTAGCGACGGTCATGTCGGTACGGTTCGTCCGGCCAATACTCCTCGTCTTCGTCCTCGTCGTCATTATTGCTATTCCATATAGCAATTTTTTGCTGCTCGGGGGATTCGGTCTCATCGCTGTTTTCAGTTTTGCCGTAGACGTCCTCGTCCGCCTCGTACGCATCGGTTTCGAGTGAGGGGTCATCGCCGCCTTCCAGAAAGGCAGCTTCCTTGCCGGCCCACTTTCTCGTGAGGGTTTTTAGGCGCTTGCGGCCCGGGCCGATATTGCCCAGGTGAGGGCGGAGCTCAGACCAGAATTCCGTCACCGAATGCTGGCGCTCCTCGCTGCCCGGGCTCAGGGCTTTTATCAGAATCTCGTCAATACTCCCGTTAAGTTCCGGTCTTAACTCTGAGGGAAGTGCGAAGCAGCCGGCGGTGATGAGTGCCAGAGAATCACGCGGGTTCAGGGCAAAGAAGGGATTTTGGCCGGTGAGGAGTTGATAGCTGAGAATAGCAAGCGCCCACAGGTCGGTGCGCTCGTCAACGTATTCTCCGGCAAGTTGTTCTGCGGGCATATAGCCAACGGTGCCGCCCTGCACCTCTCCAAATCCGCTGCTGCCAGCCAGCTGTGCCAGGCCAAAGTCGCTCACTTTGATATGCCCCGACTGATCAATGAGGATGTTTGCCGGCTTGATGTCCAGGTGCAATGCCTGGTTTTCGTGGGCAAACTCCAAGGCTGCCACGATGCCATCGAGAATGGTGGTGATAACGTTGAGGTCCAAAAGTTCACTGGAGTCGCTCATGAGTTCAGAGAGAGAGGGGCCGTCGACGTTCTCCATGATGATAAGGGTTCCTGCTTCGGTCACTTCTGTGTCATAGATGCTCACGATATTAGGGCAGGAAAGAAAGGCCGCGGTGCGGGCCTCTTCAAGACTGTTCTCGGGCAGGCTTATGCCGGTGCTGATCTGTTTGATGGCCACCCGGCGTGCCAGACGGGTATCCCAGGCGATGATTACCTCAGAAAAACCCCCTCTTGCCCGGGAAAAGAGGAATCGGTAACGATTGGCAATCAGAGGTGGTGTCGGGTTACGCGGTGCTATTGGAGCCTCCCTGATGAGTGTCTTCTGCAAACCTGCTGGCATCGAGGATGGTCGTACAATGGGGACAACGTGCTGCAGTCTCAGGTATGCGCGTGCTGCAATAGGGGCAGAGCCTGGTGGGGGCAGCCGCTTTATTGAGGATCTTCTTTTTTGCCAGGGTGTTGGCACCCTTGATAATCAGGAAGATAACTACCGCCGTAAGGATGAAATTGAGGGTTGCCTGAATGAAGTGGCCGTACTTGAAAGCAGCCGCAGTGTCGCCCTCTCCTATCGTAAACTGCAACGAAGAAAACTCTATGTTAAAGGTGAGGAGTGAGATCAGAGGAGTGATGAAATCGCCGACGATGGAATTGATGATTGCAGTAAAGGCAGCACCGATGACAACCGCTACAGCCAAGTCCATAGCATTGCCACGATTGATGAACTCTTTGAATTCGGCCCAGAGTTTTTTCATAAGATTAATATTACCATGAATAGGGTTACTCTGAGGGGGATTCGGCCTTTCAATATGTCGATATCCT
>JAISPK010000065.1 GCA_031274985.1 Coriobacteriales bacterium
CAAACACGTAAAAGGGTATACCGTAGTGTTTTGCAAGTATCGCCAGAGTGGACGTGCCTATTTTATTGCAGGCGTCACCGTTGGCAGCTATGCGGTCGCTCCCTACAAAAACCGCCTGAATCCAACCATTCTTCATGACTTGTGAGGCCATGCTGTCACACAGGAGTGTGGCATCAATACCTCTTTCCTGCAATTCATAAGCAGTTAAGCGCGCTCCCTGCAGAAGAGGCCGGGTTTCGCAGGCATACACCTTGGGGTGAAGACCGTGCTCATGGGCCAGGAAGAGGGGAGCAAGTGCTGTGCCGTACTGCACCGCTGCCAGCTGCCCTGCATTGCAATGGGTCAGTATGCCATCACCGTATTTCAGCAAGCTCAGGCCGTGCTCGCCGATTGCCTTACAAGCAAGAACATCCTCCTCAATGATGAGCAAGGCCTCAAGCCGCAGGGCTTCCTTGATCAGGGCAACCGGTTTGCGGTGGTTACTCAAGACAATCTGGTTCATTCGATTGAGTGAGCTGAAGAGATTAACCGCCGTAGGGCGCGCAGAAGCAAGATAGTCCTTTGCCTGTTGGAATTGCTGAAGAAACAGGTCATACGAAGACTCCGGGATTTTCTTGGCCGCAAGGTATAGCCCTATGGCAGCAGCAACACCAATTGCCGGAGCACCTCTGACCTTGAGAAAGTACAAGGCGTCCCGGATGCTCTCCAAATCGGTAAGAGAGAGAAACTCGACCTTATGAGGGAGCTTAGTTTGGTCTATGATTACCAGCGCACTGTTCTTATCGTCCAGCGATACGGTTGGTGAGTCCTTGATGGTAAGGCGGTCTGAGCGCATTTGTTTGAGGCTTTCTCTGAGATATCAGTGGCACAGGAGCATTATACTGCTTGCCGCAACTGTAACTTAGTATTAAAGCAAGAGGCCTCTCAGCGGCGACCAAACTACTACTACTACTACTACTGCCCCTAAAGGCATGCGCCAGCTCCGATGAGACACAATTTACACACACAATCTCCATAACTGGCAAAAAATCGTCAAAATGCGCGGTTTTAGAGAGCAAAAACGCCCTTTTTGGCTCCTTTTTGCCAATTTGGGCAGAAAAACCGCGCATTTTGGCATATTTTTGCCAATTATCCCCATTTCTTGTGCAAGAAAAGAGATTCAACCCCTGCTAAAGCTGCTAAACACTTGTCCCTTGTAGAGTTTTCCTGTGGTATCATGTGAGCAAATGTATACCAGCAAGGGTAGCCCCCAATAATAAGATAGGAACATCGTGCAGGTATCTTGGTTGAGCATAGTGTTACTTATTGTCGTCTTTGTTATTGCGCCGATAGTAAGTGCACGTCTTTGTAAAGACAATATACAAAAAGAGGCGATATTGTCCGCCTTTGGCGTTCTTTTTATTTTATGGCTCTTTTATGTGATTATCGTCCTGATATTCCAGAGAGATGTCGCAACGCCCTTTCTTGCGGTGGCAAGTATTGTGGTGCCCATTGTTACCTACTTTCTTGTTATCCAGCTTGCAGGAACCAGGTCAGTTCACGAGACTGATGCGCCTGAACAGGCACAAGCCAAATCTTCACCAAAACACAGCAGTAATACTCTTATGGATCACGCAAGACGCTCACAAGAGCGCTTCTTTCCAACTACCACTGCCTTTGACTCTGTTGCTGAAGCCAAAGGGGCTCCAGCGCAATCACCCTTTGAAACTTCTGCTACTGAGAAGAGAAGACCCTCGGACAGGTGGATGGTTTCGCAGTCAGTACTGCCTGCGGTAAAACAAGCGGTAAAGCAGGTCATCAAGCCAGCAGAAATCTTTATCGCAAAGCAGTCCGAAAAACCCTTAGTGCCACCGGCAGAGCAATGGGGAGTTTCAGAGACGTTAATTCCGCAAGCGCAGCTTGAGGCACAAGAGGAACAACTGGCGGCTGCGCAAGCAATCGGGACGCAAGGCACACAGTTTGACGAGGATGCACGCTCACAGTCATTCGCGCAGCAAGACGAACAACCTGCCGCTACGCCTGCTCATGCTGAGGTAAACGCTCCGTCGCCCATCAGCACGACCCAGCCGATTCCCCTGGTTATCTCAAAAGCAGCTCAAATCAGCGCGCAGATTCCTGAGAGAGCGTGGCTTGAGATGTTCTCTGACAGCAAAAGAGCGGCTGCTTCTGACCAGCTTCCGTTTATGCCGCAATTCATAAAGAAGCCAGGCAGATCTGTTACCCCCGAAAAACCAGACAGAATGGTTCCTCCCGAGAGGTCACCCAGACTGGCTGCACGTGAAAAATTGGTTGAACCAGCTGCACCCGGAAAACCTGTAGAGGCGGTAGCCCCCGCAAAACCGGCTGAACCGGCTGCATTCATAAAACCGGCTCAAGAGGCAGCACCTGCAAGAGAAGTGGGAATGGTCGCATCAGAAAAACTCGCAGCAGTGGTTGCGCCCGAAAAGTCAGCCCAAATGGTTGCTCCTGAAAAACCGAAGACAACGGTTAAGCCAGGCAGCAATCTGGTAAACTATGACACTTGCTATCGCAAGGCAGAGATCATGGCCGCAAAAGAGCTCTGGGCCATATCAGCTGCGCTTTATGAAGAGTCTTCACTCTTAACCGAGGTTACGGATGATGCACTGAGAGCTCTGTTTGCAGCGACATCTTCCTATGTCAAAGCAAAGAAGAACGGGGACGCCAAGCGGCTCTTGGAGCAGATAGGCATGAGAAGTGATCTTAAAGCGCCTCACAAAATGAAGCTTCAAGCGATTTTAAAGATGATTAAATGACAGAAAATTTGACAACAAAAATAAGGAAGAGAGTGGCAGCAAACGGCGCTTTTGCCGTGGTGCCTCTCCTTATTGTCTGTTCTCTGGTGATGTCATCCAGTATGTTCTATAACTACCTGAATGAGTTTGACGGATCCTCGACTTCCGCTGGAGAAACTCAGCAACCGGATGCTCAGGTCTCAACAGGCGGCGAAGGGGCAGCGCAGCCGACCCTTCCTGAAGCAGTGCCTATAGCAATGTATACCGCCGTGTCTTCGAATACGGCACTCGGCCGCACGGTGAATCTCCAGCTTGCAGCAGAATCGATCAATGGCAAGATCATCGAGCCGGGCGAGACCTTCTCGTTTAATGCAGCAATCGGAGATGTTGAGCACGATGATAGGTATCAACTCGCTCCGGTGATTTACGATAACGATATGATCATCGGGCGTGGAGGTGGAAGCTGCCAGGTATCCTCTGCGCTTTACGTAGCGGCGCTGAGCGCTAACTTGAAGATAGAGGAGCGCCATCCCCATTCTGCTGTTGTTGACTATGTGCCGATTGGTTTGGACGCAACGGTGTTATATGGCTACATGGATCTGAAGATTACCAACAGCTCTGAAGCTCCTATTACGATACTTGCCGAAACCGAAGGGCAATCGGTGACGGTTACGCTTATCGGCAAACCCCTTGAAGAGGGATTGCGCCTCGAGCCGGTTTCGATGCTGATAGACTATCATAGGGAGGCTACACCCCTGCCAAAGTACATGGAATGGGACGCTGACCTGTTTAATCAGTCATTTTACGTAGTGGAGTCCTATCGCGAAGTATATTATCATGGTAACAAGATAGACTCTTTATTCTTAGCGAGGGATTTATACGAGGTTTTCAGTGGTTCGGCAATCAGAATGCCGGATGGGAACCTCGAAATATCTAAATGATAGTAGCGGCTTTAGAGAAAAGGTAGGTAGGATGCATATGGAAACCAATGAAACGATCCTTACACGTGATGTCGTAATCATCGAATCACAAAAGGTACCCGGTAGCGTCAAATCGCTCAGGGTCGACTGCGACAAAGTGGCAGTCAGTCATTTCATAGTCAACAAAGACAGTGCCGGCGCCGTGTTAGTCCTTCCTTTTGAGAAGGCGCTCTCGGTAGGCGACGCCTTTGTGACGGTGCAAAAGCGTGATGATTTTCTTCCGTCCAACGATGCTTATTCAAATAAAGTAATCCAAGACGGCTATAAGCTCGTCAAAGAAGAGGTTTTCTCCAAGACCGGCAACAAACTCGGCGCGGTAAAGAGCTTTGAGTTTGAGACGATCTACGGAAGAATCACCAGTCTTACCCTTGAAGACGGCACCTGCTATTCCTCAGATGCGATTGTATTTTTCTCCACCGATTTTATCTTTGTGGATGACGGCGCTCTGACCTCTGCCGAGCTGCGACTCGTTGAAGAAGCAAAAGATGAAGTAGTCGAAGAGGTAGAAGACCCCACCGTAAGCGTTACGCTTGTTGACGAGGTTGCCGAAGAGGCCGCAGAAGTAGTTGCTGAAGTAGCCGAAGAGGTTGAAGTTGCCCTCGAAGCAGCTGTAGAGGTTGCTGCTGAGCCCGAAGACGATGACGATGCGACTATCTCTGACGAAGAGATTCTCCAGTTTCTTATTGGCACCACGCTGCAAGCAGACGTGGAGAGCGAAGACGGCCTCTTTAAGGCTGTTAAGGGCTCCGTACTGACTCGCCAGACGATTCTTGAGGCCGCAAAACATGACGCAATCCTGCTGCTAACCATCAACGTAGAGGTTTAGTACAGCAAAAAACGGTCTAAATAAGAGATTTTATCTGGAATTCCACAAGGGTTTTGCTATAATCTTGTATTCGTGACTGCACTCCTCGGTAGCTCAATGGCAGAGCAATCGGCTGTTAACCGATTTGTTGTAGGTTCGAGTCCTACCCGGGGAGCCATTGATTCATGCGCTCTGAGCAGTGAACGTATTAGTTACTGGATAATGAAAGGCATTGTATGTATGCAATAGTAAAAACTGGTGGAAAACAGTACAAAGTTGCTGTTGGCGACATCATCGAGGTGGAGAAGTTAGAAACTCTGCCGGGAGACTCAGTTGAGCTCGATGTGGTGTTTATTGCTGATGGTTCCACCGTCACGACTGAGGCTGACAAGCTCGTCAAGGCATGTGTTGTTGCTACCGTTGTTGAACAGTTCAAGGGCGAGAAGCAAATCATCTTTAAATTCAAGAAGCGCAAGGGCTATAAGCGCCTTAAGGGACACAGGCAAAACCTCACCAAACTCAAGATCGATTCTATCGAACTTGATGGCAAGAAGGCAAAGCCTGCCAAGAAGGCAGTAGACAAGAAGCCTGCTGAAAAGGCGCCGGCAAAGAAGGTAAGCACGGAGGATAAACCCAAGGTAAAGAAAACCGCAGCGGCGGACAAGCCTGAGGCAAAGGCTGCTGACAAACCTAAGGCCAAGGCAGCTGACAAACCTAAGACCGAAGCTGCCGATAAGCCAAAAGCCAAGGCTGCAACTAAGTCTGATGACGCAGAGAAGCCCAAGGCTAAGGCTCCTCGCGCAAAGGCTAAGGCAGACGATGCTGCTGCTGACACAAAAGAGAAACAGTCTCAAGACAAGGCTGTTGAAGATGAGACCAAAGAGTAAGGTAAAGAACAAATGGCACATAAAAAAGGTCTGGGCTCAACCAGAAATGGGCGCGACTCAAAGGCTAAACGTCTCGGCGTAAAGCGTTTTGCCGGCGAAAGAGTAACGATTGGCAATATCATTGTTCGTCAGCGCGGCACGCATATTCACCCCGGTGACAATGTAGGGCGCGGTTCTGACGACACCCTGTTCGCCTTACAGGACGGTACTCTGGAGTTCACTCACGGAGTCAAGCGCAAGGTCCATGTGCGCACCTCGTAAGAGAGACAGGCTAAGAATCATCACAACGAGCCCTCTGAGCACTTATGCCAGAGGGTTTGTGTCATACTAGGGAAACTTATGTTTATTGATCAAGTGCATATATGCGTAAAGAGCGGCGACGGCGGTGCTGGCTGCATGTCTTTTCGCCGTGAGGCATATGTGCCAAAGGGCGGCCCGGACGGCGGGGACGGCGGCAAGGGCGGCGATGTGGTGCTTGAAGCCAATAAGCAGCTCTCGTCTCTGGTGGATTACCGGTTCAAGCACCATTTTAAGGCCCAGCGGGGCAGACACGGCAAGGGCTCGAGGATGCATGGAGCTACCGGTGAGGACGTTGTCATTAAAGTGCCGCTCGGCACCACGGTGCGCTACTATGACGAGGAGACCCGTCAAGCCGGCAAGCTTATCGTTGACCTGACCTATGATGGCCAGAGGCATGTGGTAGCTCAGGGTGGTGTCGGGGGTCTGGGTAACACCCACTTTGTGACCTCGACGCGACGCGCGCCTGCCTTTGCGGAGCTTGGAGAGCCCACCGAGAGTTTCTGGCTTGAGCTTGAGATGAAGCTCATGGCCGACGCAGCTCTGGTCGGGCTGCCTTCGGTTGGAAAGTCCTCGTTGATAGCGCGTATCAGCGCCGCCAGGCCAAAGATCGCGGACTATCCCTTTACCACGCTGGTTCCCAACCTGGGCATGGTGCGCAGCGGCGACCTGAGCTTTGTGGTTGCCGACGTGCCGGGCCTCATAGAGGGGGCGGCCGAGGGCAAGGGGCTCGGACACCAGTTTCTCAGACACATAGAGCGCTCAGCGCTTATCCTGCATGTTTTAGACGCCTCTGGAGGTTTTGAGGACCGCGATATCATCGAGGACTACCAGACCATTAATCGAGAGCTGGAGCTTTACGATGCTGAGCTGGCGCAGCGCCCACGGATTATTGTGGTTAACAAGATCGACGCGCCCGGCGCCGCTGAACGGCTTGAGGCAATTACTGAGTATCTCACTGCGGAGGCACTGGCAGCTGTAGGCGGCAATGAGTTTTCCAACGATTACCAGAAGCCACCGATCTTTGCCGTTTCTGCTGTGACGGGGGAGGGTATCCCACAGATGGTTGCCGCAACAGCCAAACGCGTCCATGAACTGCGAACCGAGGCAGAGTATCTGGCTGAGACGAGTCGTGCTGAAAAGTCTGCCTTTGACAAGATCTGGCAGCATAAAAGCAAGAAAGAAGTAGAAGAGTTTACCGTACAAAACCTCGGCGGCGGGGTCTTTAAGGTGTCCGGTAAGCTGGTTGAGCGCATGGTGATTCAGACTGAGTGGGACAACGAAGAAGCAGTGGATCATCTCCAGAGAAGGCTTGATAAACTCGGCGTTGAAAAAGCCCTGGCTAAGGCAGGCGCGCGCTCCGGCGATGAGATACGTATTACCAACAGGGCTTTTGCCTTTGAGAGCCTATATTGTGAGAGTTCCCCTGACCCGGAGGAAGAAGAAAATGAAAACGAATGACGGGGAGCAAAGAGCGCCGGTTAATCGCCTGGTGGTGAAGATCGGCTCCTCAACCCTGACAACCGAAGACGGAAGATTTGACAGCTCCTACCTCCAGGAGTTGGCAAGGCAGGTTGCCCTTTTACGCAAGGGTGGCACCGAAGTGCTTATCGTGAGCTCGGCCGCCATCGTTGCCGGTCTCCAGCGTCTTAATATGCCTTCAGCACGCCCTGAGGATATTCCGACCCTGCAGGCAGCTGCTGCGGTTGGCCAGATTGAACTGACCCAAAGCTATAGAGAGGCCTTTGCTGTAGAAAACCTGCAACTGGGGCAAATCCTCATTACCCGCAATGACACCACCAACCGCGAGTCGTATCTCCATGCGCGCGATACGCTCGAGCGGCTGCTGGAACTTGGCATAATTCCTCTGATAAACGAGAATGACACCATAGCAATCGATGAGATCCGCTTTGGCGATAACGACACCCTTGCTGCCCAGGTAGCTATTTTGGTTAAGGCAGACCTGGTGGTGCTCCTGAGCGACATCGAGGGGCTCTATTCGGCTGATCCCCGCACGAGCGAGGACGCTGAGCTGCTCCAGATTGTTGAAGAATTCTCGCATGAGATCGTCGGTGCCGCCGGCAGCGCCGGAAGCGACAAAGGCTCCGGAGGCATGTTTACCAAGATCGAGGCTGCCCGTATGCTCATGGCAGCGTCTATCCCAATGGTTATCTGCGAGGGCCACGGAGAAGATGCTATACTCAATGCCGCGCAAGGCAAGGTTCAGGGTACGCGCTTTGAGCGCGATAACCAGGGAAAACAGGCAAATGCCCGTAAGCTCTGGCTGGCGCTTTCGGGCGCGGTTTGCGGTGAAGTGACTATCGACCGCGGTGCGGTAACAGCGCTGCGCAAGCAGGGCAGCTCGCTGTTGCCGGTTGGTGTTGTGTCTTCGCAGGGCAGCTTTGAAAAAGGCAATGTGGTGGATATCAGGGACGAAGAGGGGCTGCTCATTGGTCGCGGCATCAGCAACTACTCTTCCGGCGATTTAAGTGAAGTTGCAGGACAGCGTTCTTCGGCACTCGTCAATTCTGTGTCTTTGGAAAACAACGCCAAGACCGAGGTAGTGCACCGGGACGCAATGGTGATTTTTTAGGAGGACATTCATGGGCGAAGCAACAAAGAAGGCCAGGGATGCTCGTGCGGCAGCAGTGGGCATGGCAAAACTGGACAGCGCAACGAGAAACGCAGCTTTGAGGGCACTGGCGCTCTCTCTGCTAGAACAAACCGAGTTTCTCATTGCCGAGAATTGCAAAGACATCATGGCGGCCAGAGCAAATAACACTGCTGAGCCGCTGATAGACCGGCTGTTGCTTACCCCGGAGCGTTTAGGAGGCATTTCAGCAGCGCTGGAGCAGCTTGCTCTCGAGAAGGATCCTCTGGACGAGTTGGTAGGCGGACATACACTCTACAACGGTATCCAGCTCCGTCAGATCAGAGTTCCGCTCGGAGTGGTTGCGATGATCTATGAGGCGCGCCCCAATGTTACTGCCGATGCGGCAGGGCTCTGCCTCAAAACAGGAAATGCCTGTTTGTTGCGCGGCGGCTCACTGGCGGTGCACTCCAATCTTGCTATGACAAAGGTCTTGTACGAAGCGGGGAGAGGTGCCGGACTCCCGGAGTTTTGGCTTCAATCCATAGAAACCACCAGCAGGGACGCTACCACCGAGCTGATGCAGCTTGTGGGGCTCGTTGACGTGTTGATTCCACGCGGTTCAGCCTCGCTCATCAAAAACACCATAGAAAACTCAAAGGTGCCGGTGATTGAAACAGGGGAGGGCAACTGCCATCTCTACGTTCATGAGGCCGCACGCAGCGAGATCATCGTTCCCATTATGCTCAACGCAAAAACCCAGCGACCCGGTGTCTGCAATGCCATTGAATCGCTGCTCATTGACGAGTGCGTAGCTACTCGAGAGCTTCCCGCGATGCTGAAGGCCCTCTTTGCGGCAGGAGTACTGGTACACGGCGATGCTACGGTAGCCGATGTTGCCGGGGGCATGCCGGATGCCGATAGGTTCTTTACTCAGGCTACCGAGGAGGACTGGGGACGAGAATACCTGGATATGGAGATATCAGTAAAATGCGTCAGCGGCCTTGACGAAGCTATCGCTCATATCAATCGGTATTCGACTCACCATTCAGAGAGCATGCTTTCTGAGGATCATGCGGCAATCAAGCGCTTCTTTGCCGAGGTGGATTCCGCTGCTGTGTACGTGAATGCCTCCACGCGCTTTACCGACGGCGGCGAGTTTGGCCTGGGTGCCGAGATAGGTATCTCAACCCAGAAGCTGCACGCCCGTGGCCCCATGGGCCTTACCGCGCTCACTTCAACTAAAGTCCTTTTGGATGGAGACGGACAGATACGCGGCTAAGATGAAGAAGATCGGTATTTTAGGCGGTACCTTTGACCCGGTGCACAATGCGCACCTGGACCTCGCGCAAGCTGCGCTCGACCAATATGGCCTGGATGTGGTGCTCTTTGTGCCTACGGGCATGCCGGTGCGTAAGCTCGGTAAAACACAGGCCGGCGCCCAAGATCGCCTGAGCATGCTGCGAGCGGCGTGTGAGAACAAAGAAGGTTTTGAGGTGTCGTCGATGGAGGTTGACCGCCCGGGCGTCACCTATACGATAGACACCTTGCGTGAGCTCAAGGCACTGTACAGAAACGAGAGTAGGCTCTACTTGATTTTAGGCGAAGACACCGCCACGGATCTTGCTACCTGGAAAGACGCCCGGGAGTTAGCAGCGCTCGCCGGCGTTCTCTACGCAAAAAGGCCCGGAGGCAGCAGAGAATCCCGGCTCCCCGAAGGGTTCACCTGCTCTGAACTACTGATGGAGGTGTGCGATATCTCTTCCAGCGGTGTGCGTGAGCTTCTCCAAAAGGGGAGTGATGTGAGCAATTTCGTGCCGACACGAGTGAGCGATTATATCGAGGAGCACGGACTCTATGGCAGATCTTGAACATATCTATGCCGATGGCCGCAAGAAGCTCGAGAAGCGTCTGACGCCATTCAGGCTGCTGCATTCTATCAGCACGTCAGATATCGCCGGTCTCATGGCCAATGTGTACGGCGTGAACAACGAATATGCGGTGCTGGCAGGTCTGTTGCACGATTGGGACAAGAATTATACGGACGCCCAGCTGATGAAGCGTGCCGAGGTATTCAATATCGATCTGACGGACGATCCCCGTCATTTGGCCTCTCTGCTTCACGCACAAACCGGCGCCTGCGCCCTTGCTAAAGAGTATAAGGATCTGCCCGCGGAGATCATTCAGGCTATAGCCCGGCATACCTCAGCCGCTACCGATATGAGCGAACTGGACATGATCATCTACATCGCTGACATGATCGAGCCGCTGCGCTCCGCATCTAATCTTCAGCATCTGCGCACCCTTGCCGGAAACATACCGCTGGAAGAGCTCTTTATCAAGTGTTACCGCGATACGCTCGAGCACCTCATACGCAGGCAGCGCTACATTCACCCCGGCTCCGTTGAAGTCTGGAATGCCTACGCAGCCAGGAAGCATGGAAAAACCGGGAAAGGCTGATTCATCTTATCGGGGGACGGTTCCTGACAGAAGGTACGTCCCCTTTTGTCAGCAAGTCAAAGCCTTTTAGACGTTCCTATGCTACAATTGTCACTCAATATCAGTTGCCCTGAGCTTAGTGCTTCGTTGCCACCAACGGGTTTCTCAGCCAGAGGCGGATTTAGTACGCTTTTGAGCGCACTGGAAAGGTTGGTGGACTCATGCCCATCGGCAAAGAAAGAAAGCAAGAACTTATTGAAGAATTTGGCAAGGATGCCTCAGATTCCGGCTCTGCAGAAGTGCAGGTAGCCATTCTCACTGAGCGTATCCGCGAACTCACCGAGCATCTCAAGATCCACAAGAAGGATCACCATACCCGCAGAGGTTTGCTCATGCTGGTTGGTAAACGTAGGCGCCTGCTCACCTACATCAAGCGCAACGATGTACTCAGATATCGTGAACTCATCGCCAGGCTTTCTATTCGCGACAATATTTAAGGATGAGCAATGACAAAACTTACAGAACGCTTTGAGCTCTACGGCAAGGAGTACAGCCTCACCACCGGCGAGATTGCTCGTCAGGCAACGGGATCCATCATTGTTGAACAGGGTGAGACTATCATATTGGTCACGGCAGTAGTATCCCCGGAGAGACGCGATCTGGATTTCTTCCCCTTGACAGTTGACGTTGTTGAGCGGATGTATGCGGTGGGGAGGATACCAGGCGGCTACCTCAAGCGCGAAACCCGACCTTCGGACAAAGGCACCTTGATGGCTCGTATGATCGATCGTCCGGTACGCCCGGGATTCCCGGACGGTTTCAGGAACGATGTTCAGATCGTGGCAACCATCCTCAGCGCAGACCAGGTCAATCAACCCGATGTTATCTCTATCATGGGAGCCTCTGCGGCACTCCTGGTAGGCGGAGTACCCTTCGACGGCCCCGCCGCTGCCGTGCGTGTGGGCCGCAACACCGAAACGGGCGAGTTTATCATTAACCCCACTTTTGCCGAGGAAGAAAGCTCAGATCTTGAGCTGGTTATCGCCGGTACGGCTGACTACATCTCAATGGTTGAGGCCGGGGCTAAGGAGATTTCCGAAGAGGACATGCTCGCCGCCATGGTGTTTGGCCAGGAGGCAATCGGCGAGTTCTGCAAGGCGCAGCAGCGCCTCATTGATGCAGTGGCGCCCGAGCGTCTGGAGTTTCCTCTCGACGAGCCCACACCGGGTCTCGCCGACCGCATCAGCCCCTTCTACGGCGACATGGGCGCAGCGCTGCGTCATCCGGACAAACAACAGCGCATGCAGCAGGTCGCAGAGCTCAAGGCTCGCATCAAAGAGACCTTCAGCGAAGAGGAGCTCAGCCAGTCTGCCAACGAGATCTCTGCAGAACTCAAGAAGCTTGAGAAGAAGGCCATGCGTGCCATGGTGCTGGAGACCGGCGAACGCGTTGACGGACGTACCGTTGACGAGATCCGTCCCATCACCTCGAGCGTTGAGTTTCTCCCTCGTGCTCATGGCTCCGGCCTGTTTACGCGCGGACAAACTCAGGTGCTCTCGGTACTCACCTTAGGCATGCTCAATGAATGGCAGCGTCTTGACACCATCGACCCTGCTCCGGGCAAGCGTTATATGCATCAGTACAACTTCCCGCCCTACTGCACCGGCGAGACCGGCCGCATGGGCGCACCAAAACGTCGCGAAATCGGGCACGGTGCTCTGGCGGAGCGCGCGCTCATGGCCGTGCTGCCCAGCGAGGAGGTATTCCCCTATACCATTCGCATCGTGAGCGAGGTCATGGAATCAAACGGCTCCTCCTCTATGGGATCTGCCTGCGGCTCTTCGCTTGCCTTGATGGATGCCGGAGTGCCTATCTCGGCACCGGTGAGCGGTATTGCCATGGGTCTTATCAAAGAGGACGACGCAGTTGCCATTCTCTCTGATATCCAGGGCATCGAGGACTTCCTCGGCGACATGGACTTTAAGGTCTGCGGTACTTCTAAGGGCATCACGGCCCTGCAGATGGACAACAAGGCTAAGGGCCTCTCGGTTGAGATCCTTGCCCAGGCGCTCGAGCAGGCAAAGGCCGGCAGGGCCCACATCCTCTCAAAGATGCTGGAAGCCATCGAAACACCACGTGAAGAGCTCAGCAAATACGCGCCGCGCATCATCTCCATCAAGATTCCGGTAGACAAGATACGTGACGTCATCGGCACCGGCGGCAAGGTCATCCGCAGCCTCCAGGAAGAGACCGGAGCAACAATTGAGGTCACGGAAGACGGTACCGTCTACATTGCCTCAACCGATACCGGCGGCGAGCTGGCCCGCGAGCGCATCGAAGCCATCATCAAGGTCCCCGAGATAGGGGAGGAGTATGAGGGCACGGTCGTTGCGATTCAGCCCTTTGGTGCCTTCATTGAGTTGCTCCCCGGCAAAGACGGGCTCCTGCACATCTCCAAGGTTGCAAAAGGTCGCGTTGCCCAGGTAGAGGATGTACTCAGCCTTGGTGACAAGGTCAAGGTTAAGATCACCGATATCGACGACAAGGGCAAGGTGTCCCTCGATCGCCTCGATAAGCCGGATGCACCTGAAGGATCGGACTTTGGCAACAGACGTCCCTCAGGCGACCGTCCTTCACACGGCCGTGGCCAGGATCGTAACCAGAAGAGACAGCCCCGTC
>JAISPK010000089.1 GCA_031274985.1 Coriobacteriales bacterium
CCACGCGGTATCTAAATCGGAGAGTTTGGGGATGTCAGAGGTAGACACACCGGGTTTTGAATAAGACAGATCCCTATTCTCCGGTGCGTACAGAGGATAGTCCGAAATCAAAATTGTCAGGTTTGGCTCAGTGCCCTCCCCTTTATACAGAGGCGCAATGCTCTTGTCGATTCGGTCTCTAGAAATCTCAGCAGCTGCTCGTATCACCGCATTCATAAAATGCATATCGTCAGGTGTTGAACCGGTGTAGTTGTTGAACATCAGGGTTCTCTCTACGCCTTCTGAGTCTTTATAATCAACGCTCCACCAGGTGTAGTAGTAAACAAAGTCAGCAAACTCCACTTTGTCCTGCTGGGAATCTACCAGCTTCCAATTGTCTGCACCCAGAGAATAATCAAGGTAGCTGGAGTACTTTTTGAGATAGTCTGTCTTATAAGTTTTGCTGCATCCTGCAGAAAAGAGCAAAACCGCCACCACAACAGTTACGCACAAAACCGTTCTTAATACCTTCGTCGGGGTCATGATCCTCCTCCGATATCGTGTCCCTACACCGTCCTGCATATTTTACTATATGTTTGATTGTTGCCATACTCTCTTAGCAAAGGTTTTTGGAAGATATGCCCGATGATTCGGTCTACTGGCAGCAAAGAGGCTAAGGAGAGCAGAGTGCTCCGGACGCTCTGCCGGCAAGACGGCAGAGCGTTGATTACTCAGCGCACTCGCTAAAGCCGCTATGGCCCGGTGTCATCTTTATGCTGGAAGCAAAGCGCCAGTACGCGCACTCGCCAAGCGTGGCATACTTTGCGCTGGCACGTGGATTGTTTTTGGGGGCAAAGAAATAGAAGCTGCCTTGTGAGCAGATTTGGATATTGCTGTTTGGGTCAAAGGGAACAACAGGCACCGTATCAAGTGCAAAATATCGCTGTGCCCTCTCGCCGAGAAGTTCTCCGTCATAGTACCAGCCTTTGCTAGTAAGCCTGAGTTCGCCTTGCCCGCACACGGTAAAGCCTCTGCCTTTGTCTTGCGGCATCCACACGATGACTTCATCTCTCACAAGATCTTTGCCAGGAGCGAGGAATTGCTTTTCAAAGAGCACCTGTGCTTTATACCAGTCGGCAACGGTTGTGGGCAGATTGCTCCCCTCTGGTGAGATGAGTTGCGCGCGGGAGTTCATTGTTGCCCCGCTGCCGCAGACGGTACAGCTGATTGCATTGCCACTGGTTTCAAGCGTGAATTCACTTTGGCAGACGGGGCAGTAATAGAGGATGTTCTCGAGCCCCTCTGCAAGTTTTTTGGCTCTGAACAACGCAAGGGGCTTCTGGTGAGAGCCGTGGCCGGTTTGTACTGCTGCACCAGAAGGCCCCCCGACCTTCTCACCGCTTAATCGCGCGTCAATGCGACGGTTTATCTCATCAACAACAAGCTCTTGTGTGTCCTGTTCGGTAAACAGATTGGCAAGGGTCACACGAATCCGGCCTCGCCGAAACGTCTTGCGCCAAAACGGCATGCAGGTATATGAACCCTCAATCGTGCAGCTTAATACCGGTACCTTGAGCGTTTTTATCAACTTGCCGGTGTCTTTGCTCATGCCCATGTAAGGCCCATGCACCGTATCTCTTCCCTCCGGAAAAAGCAGCAGCCGGTTACCCTGCTTGATTACCTTTCGCATTGCGAGGGCAGCCCGCAAATCCGGCTCAAAGAGAACCTTGGGGATAGCCCCCATGAAGGGCAGCAGCCAGTTGAGCGGGCGGTAGTAGAAGTATCTCTGCGCTGCAACCGCATTGAGGCGATGCGGATAGGCCGCCAGCATAACCAGCAAGAAGTCCATAAAGGATTGGTGGTTTGCCAGAAGGATAAAGGGGCCCTTTGGTGGGTGATAGGAGCTGCGATCTACCTGCAAGCGAAAGAGTATCCTGAGAACAGGGTACACGAGCAAAAAGGCGATGCAGTACACCACGCCGTTGGGTTTGTTGACCATATTGCTGCGTGTTTTGCTGATAATGCACCAATACCCGAGAGAATCATGATGGAGCGAGTGCTCTAAAAGGAACCGGACGATTTGTCATCCTGAGTGAAACGAAGGATCCTTCACTGCGTTCAGGATGACAAGCGGATCCTGTTGAAACACTCGGACTGGTGCGGGCGAAAGGACTTGAACCTTCACTCCCATACGAGAACTAGCACCTGAAGCTAGCGCGTCTGCCAATTCCGCCACGCCCGCACGCAATGCGGTATAGTACCATATATCGCACCATTCTGACAAAATCGTATTATTACACAACAATGGAGTTGCCTACATGAACAAAGATGCTACCGTACGCGTTGATATTCACAATCACATCTACCCGCAACAACTTGCCTCCCGTGCCGTTGCCGGGGTAGGTAAGTTCTACAACCTCGTCATGACCTGTGGGGGCACGGTCGACGAACTGCTCACACGCCAGGAGCAGGCAAACCTGGACTACTCATTGGTACATTCCGTTGCGCTTAAGCCGGATCAGGTCACCACCATCAATGATTTTATTGCAGAGCAGTGTGCGGCACACCACTCACTCATCGGTTTTGCCACCATGCACCCGGATTTTGAGGATAAAGCAGCAGAGATCGAGCGCGCGCTTGCACAAGGTCTTACCGGCTTTAAGATGCACCCGGACTCCCAGGGAGTCAACATCGATGATGACAGACTTATGGAATTCTATGCTCTTCTGGAAGGACGTCTGCCGGTCATGCTCCACTGCGGTGACTACCGCTTTGACTATTCTCACCCCCGTCGCGTCAAGCACGTTTTGCAGGAGTTTCCCAAGTTGAAGATTAATTGCGCCCACTTTGGCGGATGGTCGATCTACGACCTGGCGCTTGAATACCTGGAAGACGAGCACTGCTTCATGGACGTTTCCAGTGCCTCGGTTTATCTGGGGCCGCGGCGAACCACCGAGCTCATCAAACACTACGGCGCTGAGCGCATCCTCTTTGGGTCGGACTTTCCTATGTGGGATCCGGTAGTGGAGATGGAGCGCTTCTATCGCAACGACCTCTCCAGCAAAGAGCAGGAGCAGATACTCTGGCGGAGCGCCGAGGCTTATCTGGGCAGGGAGTTGTCCAAATAAGTTGAGCGCCGTTTGAGGATGAGCCCTGCACCGATACTGACCATACAGAAGAGGGCCATGCTCAGTGCCCACACCTCCGCGCAGCCAACCCAGAAGTCATAGGGCAGGGCGCGAATCAGCAGGGAATCAGCGGGAAAGGTCCACGAGCCGTTTGCAAAGAAGAGGCCGTGCATCCACACAAAAAACGCGCTGAAATCTACGGCAATGGCAATACCGAGGAGGGCGGAGCCGGCAAGCGGGATAATCCCTCCAATAATAAGTGGGCGCGACAAGGTGCCGGGGCCCGAACGCCTTACCACAATAAGCATCATGATAAACAGCGCAATCGCGAGAGAGACACTGGCAAACTCAGAGCAAATAAAAACTCTCCGCACATCCAAAAGATGCGCCTTTGCGTCGGGAGTGATAGCAATCCGATAGTCCTCCCCTGCCGGCATGGCTGCAGCGTCGTTTCCCAGAGAGAAGTCCCTCACTGCCAGAGCAACCTCTACCAGATGCTCGCGCTCTGCAGGGTCTGCAGCACTGTTCGCTATCGATGCCCCTCCAAGCGCTTGCACCACCGGAGTGGAGAGCACCACCATCAAGGCGGCCAGAGGCAAAAAGACAGCCAGAAGGATTGTCAGTACAACACGCGCCATAAGGTCAAACCTTTTGCCGGGGCTGTCTGCCCGGCGCAGCGTCTGTCACGGGCTTCGAGCACCTCCCCTATCCAGGAAGGCGGCTGCTTGCGCAGGCCCACCTCAACCAGGGTACCTACCATTACCCGTACCATAGAGTGCAGGAAGGCGTTGCCGATGACCTGCACTACGAGGTTCTGCTCGCCCAGATGCTGGGTGCTGAAGAGGTGCACTCGTGAAACCCTGCGCGTTGTGGGGCCAAGGTCTGCTGACTTGGCCACGCAAAAACTCCTGAAGTCATGCTCGCCTTCAAAGAGCAAGGCTGCCTCTTTCATGGCGGTAATATCCAGCGGACCCGGCTTGATCCACCACACATAGGGCTCCAGGAATAACGGCGGTGTCTGAGAGATGACTATGCGGTAGCGATATTCGCGGGCCTGGGCAGAGAATCGGGCAGAGAAGTCCGCTGGTTTTTGCTCAATCTTCTTAACAACCAACGCGTCAGGAACCAGAGCGTTGAGGGAGCTCTGTAACTTCTCTACACTGCGCTCGTCGAACTGCGCTTGCGTAAGACCAAAACTCACGACGTTTCCCAGAGCATGGACGCCGGCATCCGTGCGCCCGGCTCCCGTTGTGGCAATCTCGTGGTGGTAAAGCGTCCGCAAGGCCTGTTCCAGCTCTCCTTGCACCGTGCACTGCCCGTCTTGTTTGGCAAAACCAGAAAAGCAGGAGCCCTGGTACGCTACCGTGAGTGCCACTACTGTCTCAGGCGTATCTGCTGGAGAAAGGCCGGGAAGGCCGCTTTCTGCCGTGTCGGGCGCACTGTTACCTGCTGGTTGTTTGTCTGTCATTCTTCGTTCTCTCGCCGTCATCGTATCTTGATATACACGCTTTATTATGAAGGGAGCGATGTGGCATCTCCACCACATTGCGCCATGGTTGATAACCATGAAGACGCCCTGCGCGTCACATCCCTCCTTGTTGAGTGGCTTGGGTCCTCTAACCTGAGCCACTTGCTTTTTTAGATGACAATTCTACTCTTTTTTGGATTGTCCTCTCAAGGAAGAGCTTGCAGCGCGTGTGGCAATAACGCACAGTTATGAGAAGCAGAGCAGCTGATGGGCTCGCAACTCCTGCGCAGATTTGAAGAGGATTCCTCTGATACCAATTGATTCGGCCGCATTGATATTTGCCAACTGATCATCTATCACCAACACTTCATGAACCTTCGTTTGGGTGAGTTCACAGGCCTTGAGGTAAATTGCCCGGTCTGGCTTTGCCAGCTGCATTTCTGCTGAAATCAACACGTGCTCAAACTTTTTGAACAGATTGTTCTTAAGTAAGAGTGAAGTGAGAAATCGGGCTGGAGAGTTTGATAAAAGGATAATCCTCCTCGTAGCTGAGAGCAGGTCAAGGAGAGCAACAATCTCCCAGTCTATACTTGCGAGAGCATGCCAGTCGCCTTCAATTTTGCCCGGCTTTTCTGCGGTTTCTTCAGAAAGTCTGGCATACATCTCTTCATCAGAGATTACACCGGCATCGGCCAGCTTGATAATCGAGTACAACGCACGGGCGTGCTCTTCAGAACGTGCGTATTTGCTCACCCAAAAGGGGGCTACCTCTGAGCAGACTACTCCAAAGAAATCAAAGAACAAGGTGGTGATGGCAGAGTCTTGCATGAGCTACTCTCTTCTTGCGATAGTGATATCCGAAACGAAGGAGGTTGGAGAAGACCCTTCGTTGCGCTCGAGATGAACGGGATGACTACCGGCTGGACGGGGCAGGAGCAATCTCACCACTTCTTGAGCAACTTCAACGGGGTCCAAAAACCTGGAGACATCAGGCTGCATGCCACAGTGCTCACTCCAAAACGGAGTCTGCATGCCACCCGGAAACACATTGATTACCTGGGTTTTTGAGCCTTTTGTGTGTGCTTTGAGAGCCTCGGCAAAACCTCTTGCGCCCCATTTTGCTGCACAGTACACCGATTCATTCGGATTTCCCTTTAGTGCTGCTGTGGACAAGATGTTTACGATACAACCTCCCTCGGGCTGCATGGCAACAAGCGCCTCACTGCTCATCAGGATAAGGCCAATCAGCGAGCCTGCAAAAGCCCGGTCAATTCCTTCTCGGGAATTGTTTTCTGGCGGGCCAAAATACCCGGCCCCGGCACAGTTAATTAAATGCTCTACGCAAAAGCCTTGTTGCAATAACCCGCTGTAGACACTTTTAACAAAGCTCTCATCAGAGATGTCGCCGGACTTTGCCACAATCTCGCACGCAGGGAATCGTTGTTCCCAATCCTCTTTGACTTGATTGAGTCTCTCACTGCTTCTCGCAACAAGGCAAAGGGAGGCCTCTGCCTCTGCCATGATCTTTGCGATTTCGTATCCAAGGCCGGAACTTGCGCCGGTAACAATAGTAATACTCTTCATAAGGTATTCCTCTGCTTAATCGAGGCTCACAGTAAGCGGTGCCCAACCGTATGCGGGCTGGGCACCATGTATAGCAAGTGACAACGCTTCTGCAGATTCTGTTTAACCGCTAATCTACTTGAGGAGCGCTAATCTCCCGGGGTCGTTTGCCCATACTTCCTTGGCATTATCCTTGGTGACAACGGTTGGTGTCAGCTCATAGAGATTGACATCGATTTTGCCATTGTTTGTGGTGCTATCCGGCTTGGGCATACCTTTGCCGGCTTGCAGCGACTGGATAATCTCAATTGTCTTATCCACCAAAGGCAGCGTTGGCTTATCGATAGTGCAGTACTGCTTTCCCTGCCAAATCCAGGTGATTGATTCGTCTTCTGCATCGAGACCCGAAGTAATCGGCAGCGGCTGGCCAGCCTGCTCGCAGGCGGTTATGATGGCGCGGGCAATGCCGTCGTTAGGCGCAAGAACACCGGCGATTTCTTTATTGGAATAAAAACCTGAGAGCAGCGTATCCATACGTGCCTGTGCTTTTGCGTTTTCCCAGTCAGGCGTTGCAACCGTTGCAAAATCGGTTTGTCCTGAAACTACCACCAGTGTGCCGTCGTCTATCTTGGGTTGAAGTACCTGCATGGCGCCATCGAAGAAATTGACGGCGTTGGGATCTGCAGGACCGCCGGCAAACAGCTCGATATTATAAGGAGCGGAGCCTTTGGTAGCCAATCCGGCCAATAAAGCCTCGCCCTGGAGGCGCCCGGTTTCGATGCTGCCGTACTGCACCACGCCATCGATGGCAGTGGTGTTTTCAATCAGGCGGTCATAGCCGATGATGCAGATTCCCTGCTCTTTGGCGTTATCCAGAACCGTTCCGAGCTGGGAGGCATCCACCGGGGCTACGACGATAACCTTGGCTCCTTGTTCTATCATCGCCTCGATCTGTGCCAGTTGATTGGCAGACTTGTTGTCGGCTTGTTGCACTATCGGATTGAAGCCTGCAGCTGCCAATTGGTCGCTGAACATTGTTTCTGCTTCTTTCCAGTTTTGCGTGCCGAGCCAGGGGAGCGCTACACCAATGGTCGCATCAGGAGCAAAACCCTCCTCTGCGGGTGTTCCATTGCCGGAGTCCCCGGTTGTGCCGGTGCACCCTACGAGCGCCATGGTTAAAACCAGGGCAAGCGTGAGTACCATTACTATTGCTCTTCTTCTTTTCATAGCTTTCTCCTTCTTTCTCGTCCAATTTTTACTTCTGCTTATTTAAGGCCCAACCAGCAGGCAAGTACTCAGCTGATGCTCGTCGGGAAACCTTACAATCAGGGTCCTTCCATGGCTTTTTCTTCGGGGTTTTCTTTCTTGGGAAACAGTCTGCCGGTGATGGAGGGGCGACCTTGCTGTTTGTTGAGGATGTCAAAGGCTACGGCAATCAGCAGCACGCATCCCTTGATTACCGCAGTTCTGTCAGCACCGACCCCTAAAAGCTGGAGTCCGTTGCTGAGAACGACCATCACCATGCCCCCCACCATAGTAGAGGGAACGGTGCCAATGCCACCCGATACCGCTGCGCCGCCGATAAACACAGAAGCGATTACGTCTAACTCCCACATGTTTCCGTCAGCTGGTCCTGCTGCAGTCGTCCGGCCGACAAACATGATGCCAGCCAGGGTCGCGAGCACGGACATGTTGAGCATCGTCAAAAAATAAGTCTTCGGCACGTTGACGCCAGAGAGGCGGGCTGCGTTTTTATTGCCCCCTACGGCATAAACGCTGCGACCGAATCTGGTGCGCTGCGTTAAGATCTGGTAGAAGACGATCAAGATAATGAGAGTGACGCCCGGCACGGGAAACGAAGTGCCCTTGCGCCCCGAGGCAAAGGTATAGGCCAAAAAGCCGATCACCGCTCCTACCAAAACAATGCGCAGCACTACCAACCAAAGCCCCTCCTTCACCCCGGTTACCTCCGCACTACGGGATCGCCGCCGCAATTGGATGAAAGCGTAAATAGCGATGCCGATAATCCCCAGCAGGAGGGTCAGATTATTGAGACCGGTTAATTCCCTGCCCCAATCCGGCAGATATCCTGCCCCGAAAATCTTAAGCTCCTCGGGTACGGGCACTGATTTTGAACCAGAGATCCATATCGTGGCTCCACGGAAGATCATCATGCCGCCCAGGGTGGTGATAAAACCGGGGACGTTGAGCTTTGAAAGCCAAAACCCCTGTAAAGAGCCAATGGCAACGCCCACTATGAGGCTGGCAAGAATTGCAAGCCACCAGGGAAAACCTAAGTCGCGTGCCGTTATAGCCAAAAACATGCCGGTAAATGCCGCAACTGAGCCTACCGAGAGATCGATCTGACCGATGACGATAACCATCAGCATGCCGAGGGCCATCAAGAGCACGTAAAAGTAGCCTGATATCAGGTTTTGGAAGTTGGAGGGGGTAATCACCTTTCCTCCCGAAGCAATATGAAACACCAGGATAAAAACCACCAGGGCGATGACCATGGTGTACTGCCGGATATCACCGCTGAATATCTGTTTAAGGTATTTCATGGAGCGTCTCCCTTGTGGTTGACCCAGGTTCTGCCTCGGTTTTACTTGTCATCATTCTCATGAGCTTCTCCTGATTAGCCTCGTCGCACTTGAGCATGCCGGTTATCCTGCCCTCAAAAAGGGTATAGATCCTGTCTGCCATTCCCAGCAATTCAACCAACTCGGAGGAAACCAAAATGATTGCCTTTCCCTCATCGGCAAGTGCGTGGATCAGCTTGTAGATTTCGTATTTTGCACCGACGTCGATGCCCCGTGTGGGTTCGTCAAGGATAAGGGTGTCCGGATTGGTAAACAGCCACTTGGCCAAAACGACCTTTTGTTGGTTGCCCCCGGAAAGCGTAGTGACGCCATAGTTTACGTTAGCCATCTTTATATTGAGTGCTTCATGGTAATCTTCAGCAACACGCTGCTGCGCGTCAAGGCTGATGAGGCCATGCTGCAAAATCGCTTTTAGGTTAGCCGAAACGATGGTCGTGCTGATTTTATCAAGCAGGTTAATGCCATAGACCTTACGATCCTCCGGCAAATAAGCCAGGCCCTGGCGGATTGCAGCGTCTACCGAGGTGATTTTTTGCTGCGTGCCCTTCAGTTTTACCGAGCCACTGCGCCAAATGCCATAGCTGTGTCCAAAGATTGAACGCATGAGCTCTGTTCTCCCTGCCCCCATGAGCCCGGCAAAACCGACTATCTCTCCAGCTCTTACATAAAAGTTTGAATGCTTGCAAACCATGCGGCCGGCGACATTGGGATCCTCCACGCACCAATCAGCCACCTCAAATATGACTTCACCGGGATGCGATTCATGCAGGGGATACCGGTTTTCGATAGTACGCCCTACCATAGAGCGGATTATCCTGTTCTCGTCTACCTGGCCTGCCGTTACGGGGTACGTTTCGATGACACGACCATCGCGGATGACGGTGACCGCATCGGCTATCATCGCAATCTCGTTGAGCTTATGCGAAATCATGATGGCGGTAATGCCCCTGCCTTTTAATTCCTTTATGATGCCCAACAGGTTATTTGACTCTGTTTCATTGAGCGAAGAGGTGGGCTCGTCGAGGATGAGCAGCCGCACGTCTTTTGAGAGTGCCTTGGCGATTTCTACTAACTGCTGCTGCCCCGCGCCCAGGTATTTGATGGGAGTGCCGGGGTCCATGGTGAGCCCTACCTGCGAAAGCAGATCGGTTGTTCTCTTTTTGGCCAGATCCCAATTGATCAGGCCAAACTTTGTTATCTCATTTCCAATGAAGATGTTCTCGGTAATCGACAACTCAGGAATCGTCGTTAACTCCTGATGAATAATTGCGATGCCGGCAGCTACCGATTCTTTGATGTCTTTAAAGGTGACTGCCTGCCCTTCGAAAACTATCTTCCCTTCATAGGTACCGTAGGGATGAACACCGGACAAAACGTTCATCAACGTTGATTTTCCCGCTCCGTTCTCCCCGCAGATTGCATGTATTGTGCCCGCGCCTACCTCCAGCGTTACGTCATCCAACGCCCGTACTCCCTGGAAGGACTTGGTAATGCCTTGCATGCGAAGAATGGTTGGCTGCTGTTGTGTCATGGGTTCTTCCTCGCTTGCTTGCTGCCGTTTGTTAAGAACAAACTGGGCAATTGCAAAACTTTGTCCGTTGCAATTGCCGCTGCGCCATAGAGCGTAGAGTCCATCTTGAGATCAGATATCTTTATCTGTACCCGCGAATGCAGTTCGCTAACAACGCGCTGCTCTACTACCTCCTGAATGGTGGGTAGCAGCAAATCCCCTCCCTGAGAGACGCTGTCGCCGATGACTATGACATCGGGATTGTAGGCGTTGATCAGAGTAACGCACCCGTAGCCGATGTACTCTGCTATTTCTCTCACGATTTCTCGGGCTTTTTGATTACCGGCTCGAGCTGCGTCAAAGATATAGTTACAGGCATCGCATGCTTTGAGAGGTTCTTGAGGAAGACAGTGCGGAATACACTGCTGCGCTCTTTGCAACAGAGCCAAAGACGAGCAGTATTGCTCCAGGCAGCCAAAGTTTCCGCATTCACAACGCGGCCCTGCCACGTCAATGCTTATGTGCCCGATTTCACTGGCCACACCCTGCGCCCCCAGCAACAGATTGCCGCGCTCAATGATGCCTGAGCCCACCCCTTCTCCTACTAAGAAGTAAGCCAGGGTATGGAGCGGTTGAGCATGGTTGCCAAACCACCACTCCGCCAAAGCGCCGGCATTGGCATCCTGCTCAAAGAAAATCGGAGGAACGAATTCATCCTTGAATTTTTGGATGAAGTTGACCTTTTGCCAATTAGGGAGTTTGGTCAAAACCGCTATGTGCCCTTCTTCTCTAAAGTAGGGACCCGGCACCGCCAGCCCAATTGCCAGGGTATTCTTGTACTCTCGCAGCATTTCATGCATCTGCTCCAGTAAATCGGAAAGCACTGCGTTTGGGTCATCGTTGAGGGAATAGCGGGTTTTTTTCTGGGTGTATATCTTTCCTGAGATATCAAAGACACCAACTTCAAACATCTCTCTTGCAAACTTTACCCCGATGACCTGGTGTGAGCCCGAGTTTAACATGAGCCCGATTGAACGGCGATTTGCGTTGCCCTTCATGGATCCCTTTTCAACCACAATACCCCTGTCCATCAGGGTTGCGATTATCTTGGATATAGCAGCTTGGGTTAATCCGGTTTGTCGGGCAATGTCTGCCCGGGAACAAATCTCTTGTTGTTGGAGTATCTTAATAACTACCGAACGGTTCATCTCAGGTAAGTCGCTTTTTTTGTAAAAGGAATTACGCATAGACAGTTTCCCTACTCAATTGACGTAGCTGAGATTCCTGTGTTAATATATTAACGACGTTAACATATTAGCACAGCAATCTCGGCTACGTCAATTGTATTTCAGCTAACACTCTGTTTGTCCAAAGATTGAGGCAAGCGATTTGAGCAAGGTGTTTAAAGTGTTGGAGGGCTCTTAAGATGAGACGATCTGAAATCAATATCGCAATCAAAAACATGGAAAATCTCATCAACGGGCACAGGATTGAGTTGCCTCCCTTTTGCCACTGGACTCCTGACGAATGGCAAACTAAAGGCCCTGAGTACGATGAGATTCGCACTACCATGCTGGGCTGGGACATCACCGACTACGGAATGGGAGACTTTAACAAGACGGGCTTTTCTCTGATTACCCTGAGAAACGGCAGCGTAAAAAAGGGCGGGTATACAAAAACCTATGCGGAGAAGCTTCTCATGCTTAACGAGGGGCAATACGCACCCCTTCATTTTCACTGGAAGAAGATGGAAGACATCATCAATCGCGGGGGTGGAAATGCATTGATCACGGTTTATAATTCCACGCGCGACGGGGGTCTTGCTAACACTGATGTCACGGTTACCTGTGACGGCAGGAAGTTTATCGTTGCTGCTGGTTCTCAGATAAAACTTACCCCGGGCGAGAGTATTACCATTCAACAGTTTTTGTATCACGATTTTAGGGTGGAGCCCGGTTTTGGATCGGTATTGCTGGGGGAGGTTTCTGAGTGCAACGACGACACAACCGATAATCGTTTCTATGAACCAATCGGACGTTTTCCCGTCATTGATGAAGATGAGCCCCCCTACCGACTGCTCTGTAATGAATATCCGGCGGCAAGAGAAGCATGATTGATGTCGTAGCATTGGGCGAGCTGCTGATTGATTTCACGTATTGTGGTCAATCATCTGCAGGAATGCGTTTATTTGAGCAAAACCCGGGAGGAGCCCCGGCAAATATGCTGTGCGCTCTTTCGCAGCTCAACAAACGCACGGCATTCATCGGCAAAGTGGGAGAGGATATACACGGAGATTTTCTGCGGGACACCCTGGTGCAAGCAGGCGTGGATGTCTCGGGACTCGTGAGCACGGCAGAGGCTTTTACCACGCTTTCTTTTGTCGAATTGTCTGCAAACGGGGAGCGTCGCTTCTCTTTTGCCCGTAATCCCGGCGCTGATACCTGTCTGTCTGTGGATGACCTCAAAACAGACCTGCTCAAATCTGCAAAGATCTTTCATTTTGGCTCTTTATCCCTGACGCATGAACCCGCCCGTGCCGCAACGCGGTATGCTCTCTCTGCGGCTCAAAAAGCCGGTGCAGAAATCTCGTACGACCCCAATTACCGCGCTCCTCTGTGGCAGAGCGAAAAAGAGGCGCTGTCACAGATGCGCAGTGTACTTGAATATGTGAGCATGATAAAGATAAGCGAGGAGGAAACCTCGCTGATGACCGGTTTGTCGGACCCGGGCAAAGCAGCAAAATACCTCTTTGATGCCGGCGTGCCCTGCGTGGTAGTGACTCTTGGAGAGAATGGCTCGCTTGCGTGCATTCACGGCGACCTCATCACCGTGGACGCCCTAGCCTCTGAGGCGGTTGATACAACCGGTGCAGGCGATGCCTTCTGGGGCGGTTTTTTGTGCCGCTTCTTAGAAACCGGCAAACGCTCTGAAGCATTGTCTCTTGATGAAGCCAGGGATTGCCTTATGTTTGGCAACGCTGCTGCAGCATTATGTATACGCAAACGGGGAGCTATCCCTGCCATGCCCCCGCTCGATGAAGTGATGTCCCTGTACGAATCAATACGGTAAAACTGAAGACTGTTTGCGTGTGGTAAAATCACAGCCGAGCAGATAATTCTCTGTTTGTTGGGAGGGACACATGCAACATTGGACCAGCATCTCACCCGCTGAAGCGCTTCAGCAGCTTGCCGTAGATCAAACCGTCGGCCTCAGCACTCCCGAAATAACCCGCCGCACCGCTGAGCACGGGCGCAACGAATACACCAAAACCAAGCAGGACAGTATCGCATTAATGGTGTTGCGCCAGTTTAAGGATGTGGCCAACATCATCTTGCTGCTGGCCGGAGGGCTTTCTCTGGCGCTTGCTATCAGGGAGGGACACGGCTTCATTGAGCCGGTTGTTATCTTCAGCATTATCATCATGAATATCAGCCTTGCCGTTTCGCAGGAGCGCAGTGCAGAAAAAGCCTTAGAGGCGCTGCAGCATCTCAACAGCCCTCGCTGTTTTGTGCTGAGGGAGGGCGTGAGAATCGAGATAGACACCGTCCAAGTGGTGCCGGGGGATATCCTGGTGCTCAAGACGGGCGACCTCGTCCCTGCCGATGCGCGCCTCATTGAGAGCGTCGACCTGGCCGTGGACGAATCCTCCCTCACCGGCGAGAGCGAGCCGGTAGAAAAAGATTCAAGGGGCCTCTTTGAAGAAGATGTCATGATCGGCGACATGCTCAACATGGTGTTCTCGGGCTGCCTCATAACTGCTGGAAACGCTCTGGCCGTGGTCACCAGCACGGGGATGAACACCCAGATGGGCAAGATCGCCGGCTATCTCAACAATGTGCAGAAGATACAAACGCCCCTGCAAAAACGCCTGAATAAAGTCATCCATCTCATCAGCCTGGTAGCCATCGTCTCGGCCGTTGCCCTCCTGATCGTTGGCCTGCAACAGGGAGAGGATTTTTGGACCATGATGCTTGCGGCCGTAGCCCTTGCTGTTGCTGCCGTCCCTGAGACACTCCAGCTAATCGTGACCCTCACGCTCACCCAGGGTGTCAAGAAAATGGTGGAGAAAAGCGCCCTGATACGCAAGCTGCCGGCCGTTGAGACCCTGGGTAATGTGTCGATTATCTGCTCTGATAAAACGGGTACCCTCACCCAGAATCGTATGACCATCCAGCAAATCTGGATTCCGGAACACGAGATAGCGCATACCAAAGACGAGTTGGACCAAGCGCAAAAAGAGATGCTGCTGCATTTTGCACTCGCGAGCAACGCCACGGTTGAGAGAACCGCAGATGGCTCAGAGCATATCGTGGGGGACGCAACCGAAAGTGCCATTCTCAGGCTCATGCTCGCAAAGGGCGAGGACCCTGAGGCTTTAAGGAGTACCTGGGAGCGGGTGGGAGAGGTGCCGTTTTCTTCTGAACGCAAGATGATGACGGTTGTCTATCGCTGCCCTCAGGGGGGCTACCTGGCCTTGTGCAAAGGTGCCTTTGACCGGCTGCCCTGCGCATCGGCGAGCGATGCAGAAAAGGCTGCCCGCCTGGCAAGGCACGATGCGTTTGCCCATGATGCCCTGCGGGTTATTGCTCTGGCGAGCAGCCGTATCGAAAGCCTGCCGGAAGATCTTGCCTCACTGGAACATGACCTGACCTTTGAAGGCATCATCGGACTCATCGATCCGCCACGCCCTGAAGCGGCAGCCGCCATCAAAACGGCCCGGAAAGCGGGCGTGCGCACCATCATGATTACGGGAGACCACGCCGGCACCGCCGCAGCGATTGCGCGACAGATCGGGCTCTTTGACGAGGAAGGTCAGGGGCACGTTGTCACCGGACGCGAGCTCGCCCACATGAGCGACGAGGAACTCATCGAAAACATCCGGGACTATTCGGTCTATGCCCGTGTGTCTCCCGAGGATAAGATCCGCATCGTGGAGGCCTGGCAAGAACACGGCGAAGTGGTGAGCATGACCGGCGACGGCGTCAATGATGCGCCGGCGCTCAAGGCTGCGGATGTGGGTGTGGCCATGGGCATCGCCGGCACCGAAGTGGCCAAGAGTGCTGCGGATATGGTGCTGACCGATGATAATTTTGCGACCATCGTTTCTTCGATCCGTGAAGGTCGCAACGTCTTCTCCAATATTCGCAAAACGATCTACTTTCTTCTCGTGTGCAACTTGTCTGAGATCGTCATCATGGTGGCCGCACAGCTCTTAGCCTGGGGCATGCCGCTCACCCCGGTGATGCTACTCCTCATCAATGTGCTGGGAGACGGCATCCCGGGCCTTCACCTGGCAAAAGAACGTAGCGACGAACGCATCATGCAGCGCAAGCCCATCGGGAGAAACGAGAGTTTCTTTAATCTCATCTTAGTGCGGGCCATCATCCTGCAAACGGCGGCGTTTTCGGTGGTGGGGCTCGTGGCCTACTACTATGGCGCATTCCTGGCGGCAGCGCCCTCGCAGAGCCATGGGCAGACTATGGCCTTTTTGGTGGTTGCCATCACGAGCATTCTGCATATCTTTACCGTACGCAGCCGCGCCTCTCTTTTTAGGCGGACGATTAAGGACAATATGCCGCTGCTGCTGAGCGCCCTGGCCATGATTGCTGCCTTTGTGATTGCCACACTTATCGCTCCTGTTGGGGCTATCTTTGACCTTGTTCCTCTGGGGCCAACGGAGTGGCTGCTGGTTGGAGGACTATGCTTAGTGCCTACCCTCGTAGCAGAGCTCTTCAAACTCTGGGATAACCGTCACACCGCCCGACTCTATCGCAACCGTCTGGTGCACCATACCTCCCCGCAAGACTGGCAGGCAGAGGATTGATCACTACAGCACGCTGCGCCAGGACAAAGTCACTGGCGCAGCGTTGAGAGCTTGAGTTCAGTTGTTGTGTGAGCGTACTGCTTAGCTCAGTTCCTTTTCTATGACGGCCAGATCGGCTTTATAGAGCTTGCCAAAGACGAGGGTCGCCACAAAGGCTACCACAGCTAAGCCGGCTAATATGCCATAGATGAGGGGGGCGTTGTCTGCATACGGGGGGCCGAGGAGCGCCACGATGACGATATTGATGACTGCTGCAACGGCAATGTTGCAGTTGATGATGCTGAGGTTAGAGGGGAATTTCTGAGAGCCAAACCGCTGGCGGGCAAAGGCTGCGCCCATAACCGGACAGGCAGCATACGAAAAGGCCACGAGGATAGCGGCAACAATGTAGAGCGGGCCAATACTTAGAGACAAAGAAAGCGCAAGACCGGCCATGCAGGCAAAACAAGCCGCACTGGCAATCAGCATCACGGGGAGTAGCCCGATACGATCAAAAATGGCTCCATTGAGTATGCGACTCAGGCCATTCATCGTAGAAACCAGGCCAACGAGCAGCGCGGGGAATCCCACGGAGATTGCCGTGTCGAGATTCAAGGCGAGGGCTCCTTGTTTTGCCGTGCCGATGAGGGTGAGGCCGCAGGCAACGACAAAGACCGACCAGATGCTATAGACCCAGAAAGTCCTGGATTTGAGGATAAAGCCCTGCTGAGTAGATGAGGTCTTTGCCTCGGTGGCTACACTTACGATGCCCAGTTTGGAGCCGATGTCTTTGGGGGCAGGCTTTGCGATAAAGGCCAGGAGGAACATGACCACAAAGGCAACGACGGCAATCATGATAAAGACCAGATACCAGTCTTCCTTCATGGCTCCAAACAAAAACTCTGCAAGGGATCCAAAGACCAGCGCAGAGATGCCAAAGCCCATCATCATGACGCCGGATGCCAGGCCTATTCTGTCGGGGAACCAGGGGTTGATCAGCGAGATGATGGCGTTATAGCCAATGCCGACTCCTGAACCTGCCAGGATGCCGTAGCAGATGAAGAGTACCCAAATGCTCACGCCGGCAAACAGCGCAGTAAGGGTAAAGCCGATGGCCATCAGTATTGCTGCCAGGATGATAGAAGCTTTTGCCGAGCGCCTTCTGACGATTTGCGAGCCAATCAATGCTGAGAGACAAAAAGCAAACATGGACACCTGAAACACCTGAGGTAGCTGTGGGCCATAATCGCCGAATGCCTTACCAAGAGGGGTCGCAAAGATCGACCAGGCATATATCAGGCCCAACACCAAAAGCGTAATGGTGGCAAATACCAGATACAGGATCCTCTTGTTCTTAATCTCCCCCACGGTCAATTCTGCTGCGCTCACTGAGTCCTCCTTATGATCTGTTGCTATTAATGACGAGCTTCCTACTTTTTCACAGAGATACTATTTTAGTAGAGTCATGAGAGGATTACTGCTTAGATGCGCAAATATTTTGGTCTCAGGCACAACGCCCCTCTGTCGTTCCCGCGTAACCCCCTGTCGTTCCCGCGAAGGCGGGAACCCACGCCCCTCTGTCGTTCCCGCGACCCCCTCTGTCGTTCCCGCGAAGGCGGGAACCCACGCCCCTTCTGTCCTCCTGGCCTCCTCCCCCTGTCATCCTGAGCCGCAGGCGAAGGATCTTTCCTCATCGCACAAAAGATTCTTCGGGCT
>JAISPK010000082.1 GCA_031274985.1 Coriobacteriales bacterium
ATCATTCCCGGTGGAGTCTTGTTCATCCTGTTGGTTTTGAGTGCCTTTCCCGATCTCTTCTTCTGGAATCCCCTCCTGCTGTCAGGCGCCGGACTCGCGATAATGACGGGAGCAAAGGAACTCACCGATTTTATCCCGGCGGTCCTGCTCTCGGTGGCCCTTATTGTTGCTGCCCTGGCTTTCGCTCTTGCGAGATTCAGGAAAGCTGCGTTATAAAAATTCGCTCAGCCACAATGCAGCACGCACTCCCCCGAAGAAAGACCCAACGACTTTTTTGCAGCAACCTTCAAGCGGCTTGGAGGTTGGCGTGCTGGCGGAGTTGCAGGTATCGCTTTGGCGAGATTAAGGCAAGAATCCCGCTAAATCGGCTATGATAAGCGCTGTTACTCTGTTGTACCTGAGGAGAAAGGGGGCGCAGTGTCACAAAAGGTAAAAGATGCCAAACAGGGCTTCATCGAGCTGAGGGGCGTAGAGAAGTACTATCACACCGGCGAGGTGCTGGTTAAAGCTGTCGACGGCATGGACTTCACCATCGATCGTGGCGAGCTGGCTATCGTCGTGGGCCCTAGTGGCGCCGGCAAGTCAACCGTGCTCAATATCCTCGGGGGGATGGACACCGCCGATGCCGGAGAAGTACTCGTTGACGGCACAAACATCGAAGGTCTCGACGGACGTTCCCTTACCAAATATAGGCGCGAAAGCGTTGGTTTTGTGTTTCAGTTCTACAACCTCATCCCCAATCTTACCGCCTTTGAGAACGTGGAGCTGGCAGCGCAGATCTGCCCCGATCATCTGGATGCCGCAGTAGTGCTGGAGCGCGTGGGCCTGAGTGACCGGCTGGACAACTTTCCCTCGCAACTCTCCGGCGGTGAGCAGCAGCGTGTGGCTATCGCGCGGGCACTTGCCAAGAATCCCGCGCTGCTCCTGTGCGATGAGCCAACGGGCGCACTTGACTCAACTACCGGAAAGGTCATCCTCGAGCTCCTGCAGGACGCAAGCAGAATCCACGGAATAACCGTGGTTATCATCACCCACAATCAGGCACTCGTGCCCATGGGAGACCGTGTCATACATATCCGCAACGGCCGTGCTGAGGGTGTCGAGCTCAATGCTTCTCCCCTGCCCATTGCAGCTATTGACTGGTAACGCTCCCCGATGTCCCACAAGTCTACAAAGAATCCCTTTATTCGCAGCGCAGTGCGGCAGGTAAAAGACACCCTGCCTCGCTTTTTTTCTATCCTCCTCATTACGCTGATTGGCGTGATGTTTTTCTCGGGGCTCAGGCTCACCGGGCCCTATATGAAGGATTCCGCAGAGCGGTGGCTTGATGACCGCAACTTCATGGACGGGCAGATAATCTCAACCATGGGCTTTAACGATGATGACATCGCCGCTATTCGTTCGACTGCCGGCGTTACCCGGGTGTCGCCCGGTTACAGCGCTAACGTTTTGGTGATTCACAACAATCTTGAGATGAGCGTGCGGCTTTTATCGCTCGACACCCCTGCTCAAAACCCCCTCAACTCACCGGAGCTTATGAGCGGCCGGCTCCCGCAAAGAGTCAGTGAATGTCTCGTTGAAGAAGCGTGGTTGCAGGAGGCGCACATCAAACTGGGCAGCACGGTAAGCTTCTCTTCCGGTACCTCCGAGGCGCTGAGCAACACGCTTTGCCAGGACACCTTTACCATCGTGGGCACGGCTAAAACCCCGCTATTCCTTGCCGAGGATCGCGGTAATAGCGAGATTGGAGCCGGCTACAACCGCTTCTTCTTCCTTCTTCTGCCGGAAGCCTTTACGCTTGATGTATATACCGCTGCCTACCTGCAGGTTGATTTGAGGCAGGGGGACGGGGCTGGTGTCCCGCAGTCTCCGACGCAGAGGGGCAGCCTTGCGCAAACCGGTCTTGAAAGGCGCCACGGTCTCTCCCGTTTTGATGAGAGATATTTTGAGACAGTCGCTCCAACAATGGACGCCCTTGAACAAACCGGCAGGCAGCGCAGTCAGGAGCGATACGACTCAATTGTCCTGGATGCTCAAAAGGAACTGGACGATGCACGCCGGGAGGTGGCTGAAGGGTTCCAGGAGCTGAGAGATGCGCAGCAAAAACTGGACGATGCAGCGGCCGAGCTCGACGGGGGCTGGGCTGAGCTCGAAAGTGCCCGCTTTGACCTGGATAGTGGCTGGGGGGCGCTGTACGCCTCCCGCTCAAAGCTTGACAACGGTTGGGCGGAGCTCAATACCTCGCGCGCTCAACTCGACAGCGGCTGGGCCGACCTCAATGCTGTTCGTGCAAACCTTGACAGCGGTTGGGCCCAGTACAATCAGGAACGCGCTCAGATTGAGCTTGCCTACAGTATGAGTCTTATCACCCAGGCTGAGTACGAAGCGGCCCTGCTGCTTCTGGAGCCTGCGCGCCAACAACTCCTTGCCGGTGAGGCAGGATACCAACAGGGGCTCGCTGAGTTAAAGGCCGGTGAAGCAGAATATGACCAGGGTCGTACCGAACTGGGAGCGGGTGAAACCGCCTACTATCGGGGCCAGCAGACACTCTGGGCCGGAGAGGGTCGTTACGCGGCAGGAGTTGACGAGTACTACCAGGGAAGAACCGAGTACGAAGAAGCCCTGGCGGAATTTGAGAGCACGCAAGGTGATGCGCTCAAGGATCTTGCCCGGGCTGAGGAGGATATCGCAAAGGCCGAGGAGGACCTCGAAGCGCTTGAACCTCCCGCCTGGTACCTCCTTAACCTTGAATCAAATCCGGGTTTTCGCAGCTTTATGGACCAAAGCGCCCAGATGGAGTCCATTGCCACGGTAATACCTCTGCAGTTTTTTCTCATAGCCGCACTGGTATCGATGACCTCGATGACCCGCCTCGTTGACAGCGACCGCACGTTCATCGGAACCTATAAAGCCCTCGGTTACACCAACCGGGTGATTACCGCTCGCTACCTCATCTACGCCTCAGCGGCAACAGTACTCGGGGGCATCCTGGGAATTATCGTGGGGATCAACCTCTTT
>JAISPK010000097.1 GCA_031274985.1 Coriobacteriales bacterium
CGGCAAAGGCCGAGGGTTTTGATGAGCTTGCCGAGCTCTTTGCGCGAGTGGGCGAAGTAGAGAAGCATCACGAGGAGCGTTATCGTCAGATCATCGAACATCTTGAGAAGGGTGTGACCTTTAAGAGCAGCAGCGCTGTAGCCTGGAAGTGCCTTGAATGTGGATTCATACACTTTGGCACCGAGCCACCTGAGATCTGCCCAGCCTGTGCGCACCCCAAGGCCTACTACGAACTCAGATGCGAGAATTATTAGTTTTAAGTGGTACAATCAAACCCACATAATTGTAGTAGGCAAGAAATAGTGACATTTTGTCGTGACGAAAGGTGGAGAAACTATGGCACAAGGGAGATTCAGAGCTTTCTTGTTCGGAGGCATTCTTGGTGCCGGCGCGGCATTGCTCTTTGCTCCGCGTAGCGGTAAAGAAACCAGGGCTTATCTCACCGATAAGGCTGAGGAAATGTGGGGAGAGGGCACCGATATCTATTCTCAGGGCTACGAGAGAATCAAAGCTGAGGCTGCCAACGTGCAAAGAACAGCGGTGCAGGCCAATGACGAGCTCAGAGATAAGATCGAAAACGCTCGCACTGCCATCGCTGAGCAGATTGCCAAAAACGCCCAGAGCGCTCGTGATGCCATAAACGCTAAGATCCCGCTCATGAACGACGAGGATACCCTGGCGGCAGAAGCAGATGTGCTCAAGGGCCAGATACCTGATGCTGCCACAGAAGATACCCCGTCGCAAGATGAAACCGCCGGCGACGATGCCCCGCAAGCCTGATAGCCTTCCGGCAACAAGGGACTTATGTTAGACGCACGGTTCACACGAGAAAACATCAGCATCGTAAATGAAGCATTGCTATCCCGGAACTGCTCCTGGGATAGCGCTGCTTTTCTCGAGTTGGATGCGCGCCGCCGCGAACTGATAGCCAGTTCTGAGGCGCTAAAGGCCCAGCGCAACTCCTCTTCAAAACGTATTGGTGAGCTTATGAAGGCCGGCCAAAAAGCTGAGGCTGCCGATGCCAAAGAGGCAGTGCGTGGTTGGGGAGAGCAGATTGATGCGCTCGACAAAGAGCTTGCCGAGGTTGAGGAATGCCTCAACAGGGAGATGCTCACCCTTCCCAATCTGCCGTCGGACACCACTCCTCAGGGAGCCGGCGAAGAAGACAACATTGAAAAGCGCCGCTGGGGCACGCCGCGCACCTTTGACTTTGAGCCCAAGGCGCATTGGGATCTGGGCCCGGAACTCGGCATCATTGATTTTGAGCGAGCGGTAAAGCTTGCTAAATCGCGTTTTGTTTTGCTGGGCGGGCTTGGCGCCAGCCTTGAGCGAGCGCTCATCAATTTTATGACAGACACCCACATCTCCCGGGGCTATAAGGAGTGGTGGGGGCCGGTGCTCGCCAACAGCGAAACACTCACCGGCACCGGAAATCTGCCAAAATTTGAAGAAGACCTCTTTAAGACCACCGGCAATCTCTATCTTATCCCTACCGCCGAGGTCATGCTGACGAATATACATCGGGGCGAGGTGCTGGACGGCGCTGAACTGCCGCTCAAGTACTGCGCGTTTACTCCCTGCTTCAGAGAAGAAGCCGGCAGCGCGGGCCGCGACACCCGGGGGCTTATTCGGGTTCATCAGTTTGATAAAGTCGAGATGGTCAAGTTTGCGCATCCCGATGATTCGCTTGCCCAGCTGGAGAGCATGGTGGCTGACGCAGAGAACATCCTGCAGCTTCTGGGGCTGCCGTACCGGGTAATTGAACTGTGTACGGGCGACCTGGGATTTGCCTCATCCAAGACCTACGATCTGGAAGTCTGGCTCCCTTCGTACAACGACTACAAAGAGATTTCGTCCTGCTCCAACTGCGTGGATTTTCAGGCTCGCCGGGCCAATATCCGCATGCGCGATGAGGCCGCAGGCGGCAAGCCCGCCTTTGTTCACACGCTCAATGGCAGCGGTCTTGCCGTAGGGCGAACGATGGCGGCAATCCTGGAAAACTATCAACGGGCTGACGGTTCTGTGGCCGTTCCCGAGGTGTTACAACCGTATCTTCGTGGCATCAAGGAAATACCATGCAAATAACTCCTCGTGAGGTCAAAGAGACGCTGGCCATGGTCTCTGAGCAACATCTCGATATTCGCACCATTACGCTGGGGCTTTCGATACGCGACTGCGCCCATGCAGACATCAAGGTCTGTTCGGAGCGCGTCTACGACCGTCTCACTTCTGCCGCAGAAAACCTCGTGCCGGTTGCAGAGCAAATCGCCCGCGAGTACGGTATCCCTATTGTCAACAAGCGCATTTCGGTCACTCCGGTGGCAGAGGTCTGTGCGGCAGCAGCTGGCTCAGCCGAGGACTTTGTCCCTCTCGCTGAGGCTATGGACAGAGCGGCCAGCGAGGTGGGCGTTGACTTTATCGGCGGTTTTTCTGCTCTGGTGCAAAAGGGCATCAGCGCTACCGACGCCAAACTGATTGCCTCGATTCCCCGTGCTCTGGCAAGTACGCAACGGGTCTGCTCCAGCGTTAACGTCGGCACTACCCGAGCCGGTATCAATATGGACGCGGTGCTGCTCATGGCTCAGACCATGCTCGACACCGCGCAGCTTACTGCCGCAGAAGACTCCATCGGCTGCGCAAAACTGGTGATCTTTGCCAACGCAGTAGAGGACAATCCCTTTATGGCTGGTGCCTTCCATGGCTCCGGCGAGGCAGAAGCGGTTGTAAACGTGGGGGTCTCCGGCCCCGGCGTGGTGCGCGCCGTTCTTGAGGATATGCCCGCCGACGCCAATCTCACGCAGGTCGCAGAGAAGATCAAAGCCACCACGTTCAAAATCACCCGTGCCGGCGAGCTGGTAGCCCGTGAGGCCTCAAAACGTCTTGGCGTGGCAATGGGCATTCTGGATCTTTCCCTTGCTCCCACCCCTGCCGAGGGCGACTCGGTGGCTCAGATCATCGAGGCTATCGGTGTGGGCAAATGCGGCGGACCCGGAACCACGGCAGCCCTGGCCCTGCTCAACGATGCGGTCAAGAAAGGCGGCGTCATGGCCTCCTCGTCGGTAGGCGGACTCTCCGGTGCGTTCATCCCGGTGAGTGAGGACGCCGGCATGATCAGCTCAGTGGAGATGGGCGCGCTCACGCTCGACAAGTTGGAGGCAATGACCAGCGTGTGCAGCGTGGGGCTCGATATGATAGCCATCCCCGGAGACACCAGTGTCGAGACCATCTTTGGCATCATCGCTGACGAAATGGCCATTGGTGTCATCAACAATAAAACTACCGCGGTGCGCTTGGTGCCGGCCATAGGCAAAAAGGTAGGGGAGCGCGTTGAATTCGGCGGTCTGCTCGGAGCAGCACCCATAATGGCGGTGAATCCTTTTGCCGGCAAAGTGCTTGCTGGCCGCGGCGGTCGTTTTCCGGCACCCCTCAACAGTCTTCGCAATTAAGCTCAAAAAAGAAGAAGCGAATAACGAGGAACCGCAGCTGCTTTGCGCTCTTTATGTATCAGACGAAGTACGTTTTGACAGCAAACTCGAATTGCTCCAGAAACAGGCGTTTATACCAGTAGAGCGAGTGCTGTTCGTCTACCAGGAGAACTGATTTCTTATAGGCGAGCTCATCAACACTGCGATAGGAGAGAGCGGCATAGTCGTGCGCCATCAACACGGCATTGGCTATAAGTCTGGCTGTTCGCTTATTGCCGTCTGAGAAAGGCTGGAGAGAGGCTATCATCGCTGAGATGATAAGGGCTGCTTCAACGGGATGGCTTTTGCCGTTTACAATTCTCAGCGTTGCGCTTAAATACTCTTGCAACTCTTCTTTGCTCTCAGGCGGTAGATAGTTGGTGCCGGTAATTCCAACCGGTTGTTCGCGGATTCCCTCGCTGATTCCCAGCCCTGACACCAACTGCTTATGAACTCGCAAGATACCATCCAGGCTGAGGTGTCTAAAATCAGCGCTCTCTCTTGTTACCAATTCGAGCGCTGCCTTGTGGTTTAAGATCATCAGAGCTTCTTCGGCTGTATGACCAGGAGCTTCCCGGGATGTCTTGAGGAGCTCCTCGGTTTCTAACAGGGAGTACGCGTTGCTTTCAATTTGAGACGACTTCCAGGCAAGTTCAATGGAGAAGCGTTCGCGCTCTCTTCTTACGATGTCGGGCGCTCGCTGATCAAGGCGCTTGAGAAAACTGGTGTTTAGCTCGTCGAGCCAAGCGCGTTCTTCTTCAAAAAGAATCGAATAGCTTTGCAGCTCTTCAAGAAAGACTCCGGTGCTCTGCGGGGTCAGGGTTCGATCATCGGGCTCATAATTGAAGTACGTGGGCAGATCATAGTAGCAAAGCAGTAAACCTGCAGTACGGGCCCAATAGCGCGTGGAAGGACCCTTGCCCTCTACTTTAATAAGTCCTTGCTCAAGCTTTGCCGACCTTTACCACCAGCACCTTAAAAATGCCGTCCTGGATGTCGGCTATGGCAAGGATGGCGGAGAGCCGGGGATTCGAACCCCGGAACGGGTTGTGCCCGTTACTCGCTTAGCAGGCGAGCACCTTCGGCCTCTCGGTCAGCTCTCCGCGAAAAGACGCGATACGCATTGGCGTAGCGCATAATGATACCGCAAATCGATACCGGCGAGAAGTGCAGTAAAAAGTTTGACACTTGCAGAGCAACAACCTACAATACATCATTATTCGCAAACGAGAATAATAGGAAAGAGGACATGCTTCTACGACCTGGAGAGAGAAAGCCTTTTGCCTGCACCTCTATCGTTTTTCTTGGGGGCCTTGCGCTCGTAGCCTTTACCGCTTTATTGCTGGGAGCCTGCGGCGGGGGAGCTGCTTGCGCAGCAACCCGGGCACCAAACAACGCCGAGACGCCAACACCGACCACGGTCACCCTCCAGATATTTGCTGCAAATTCCCTTGAAAAAGCCCTCTTAGAGGTTCAAGACCTGTACAGCAGCCGCTATCCTCAGGTCGTCTTCAAAGACACCCAATTCAAAGGCTCGGGAGACCTGGTGGCTCAACTGCAGGGTGGTGCTCCGGCAGATATTCTCATTACCGCCTCCCGCAGTCTTATGGACACCGCGCTTGCCGATGGCCTCATAGACAAAAACACCCGGCGGGATATGTTCACCAACGAGCTTGTCGTCATCAAACAGGAGGGATCTGCCGTAACCCTCAATTCACTGGCAGAGCTTACCAGCGACTCCCTCACCAAGATAGCTATCGGAGACGCCGATGCGGTGCCGGCAGGCAGGTATGCCAACCAGAGTCTCTATTCCGCCGGATTGTACTCTGATCAATCCGGCAGAGGCGGCAGGTATCTGGGGGGTCTTGATACAAAAACGATCCTCCAGTCCAGCGTAGGAAACGTTGCCAAGACGGTATCCACCGGCGATGTTCAAATCGGGTTTGTCTTCAGCAGCGACCTCTTACGCTTTGAGGGTATCGAGCAGCTATTTGTGGTGCCAGAAGACGCACACGAGGCCATTGTTTATCCCGGCGCGATAATCACAGGGTCTGCAAACACCCTTGAGGCAACCAGGTTTTTAGCGTTTTGCCAAAGCGACCCAAACGCACTGGCAATTTGGAGCCATTACGGTTTTACGCTCCCTTTAGCAGAACAAGGCGCTCAGGCTACAACCGCTCAAACCAGGCCGAGCGCTCTACAAGCGCCCGAAAGCGCCGGGACATCGGAAAACTTCCTTGTTGGCATGGACTACCGCCCCTTCTGGGTTTCGCTTAAAACCTCGCTCACTGCGCTGCTCTTTGTGTTTGTGTTGGGTCTGGCGGCAGCACGCCTCACCCTCAGGGCACCCAATCGGGCAAAAGACCTCCTGGATGCTCTCTTCACCATTCCGCTGGTTTTGCCCCCTACCGTCATAGGCTTCCTGCTCCTGGTTGCCTTTGGAAACTCAACAGCTTTTGGGCGCTGGCTCGTTGACCACGGCATTGCGCTGGTATTCTCCTGGCCTGCCGCGGTGATAGCTGCCACGGTGGTGGCCTTTCCGCTCATGTATCGCACGGTGCGCGGCGCCTTTGAAGCCCAGGACCCGGAGATGCTGGACGCTGCCCGCACTCTGGGCTGGCAGGAATCGCGTATCTTCTTCAAACTGATGCTCCCTCTGGCCTGGCCCTCTATCGCCGCAGGAACAGTCCTGGCTTTTGCCCGGGCCATGGGAGAATTTGGCGCCACGCTGTTTGTGGCTGGCAATTTTGCCGGAGTCACTCAGACTATGCCGCTGGCCATATATTTTGAGTGGATGGGCGGGCGCACTGATGCGGCGGTCTTCTGGGTTGTGGTGGTCATACTCATCTCGTTTGTGGTCATCCTCTTTATCAACCTGTATGCCCGCCATACACAGAAGTTCCGGCTGGGTGCTGCCAGGGAGCAAAAGGACAATCCCTTTGAATGACAGCAGCTTGTTAAGCGCAACCAATCAAAAAGGAGTTTTTGTTGAGCATTGAGGTAAACATCAAAAAGGAGTATCCGACCTTTTGCCTGGACATTGCCTTTGAGGCACAAGACGAAGCTCTCGGTTTTCTCGGAGCCTCCGGCTCGGGAAAAAGTCTGACGCTTCGTGCCATAGCCGGATTGGTGACGCCGGATAAAGGGCGTATCGTTGTTAATGGCGAGGTGTTCTTTGACTCTTACCAAAATATCAACCTCAAGCCACAGCAGCGCAAAACCGCCCTGCTCTTTCAGGATTACAAGCTCTTTCCTAATCTCTCGGTTGCCGAGAACATCGCCGCAGGCATGTCGCGGCAGTTGAGCAGAGACGAGATACATCAGCGCGTTAAGACTCAGTTGGAGAGATTCAAGCTAAAAGGCTATGGCTCACGTTTTCCGGCGCAGCTTTCCGGAGGGCAGCAGCAGCGGGTTGCCCTGGCGCGCATGCTGGCAGCTGAACCGCGCATTCTCCTGCTCGATGAACCATTCTCAGCCCTGGATGCCTATCTCAAGAGCGGCCTTGAAGAAGATCTCTTTAATCTGTTTGAACGCTACCGGGGCACCATTCTTTACGTTTCTCACGACATCGATGAGGCGGTGCGCTTTTGTGACCGCATTGCCGTGATCGATGAAGGCATGGTGGCACAGATTGCTCCTGCAGCTGAGCTCGTATCACAGCCTAAAACCCTGGCAAGCATCAAGGCCTCCGGTGTCAAGAACATCAGCGCTGCAAAAAAGGTCGACGAACACCACGTGGAGGCATTGGACTGGGGCATTACCCTCGCCACCGGGGTCGAGGTGCCAGACGATGCGGCCTGGCTTGCGGTGAGAGCAACCTATCTGAGAGCAGCCCGTCAAGACGAAGGAGAAAACTGCTTTGAGCTCAAGGTGCGCTATGCTTCTGACTCGCGTTTTGAACGCACCGCAGTCTTCGAGCCCGCCGGCATCCGCTGGAACGTCGACAAGCTCACGCACCCACCGCAGTATCTGCCCGTCAAAGGGCAGACACTGCGGATGCACATCCCTCCGCAACAGATCTATATAGTGTCTTCTTGAGTCAAGCGCAAAAGAAGCTTGAGAGGACTCTGCAAGGGGAGGTGTGTCCAAATATCACGGTTTTTTTGCCGCAAATACCAAAAGAACTATCAGGGTGTGTCTATACTTTATCCAATTATTTTCTGATTTCGACGCAAAATCCGAATAAACTCGGGTGTGCCCCTTGACCATTTTGCTATTTTCTATACTATAATTGTGCTATATAATATAGTGGATTGGCTCTTTTCACTATCCATGTTCGTAATTGAATCGATTGCGAAGCAGTACGGAGGACAAAACATGTGGGAGCATGAAGGTGCAACAAGCAATGCCGTCAGTAGCCTGGCGCTTATTAAAGTCGTGGGAATTGGTGGAGGCGGCACCAACGCTGTTAATAGAATGATCGAGGCGGGCATCAAAGGTGTTGAGTTTGTCGTTATCAATACGGACGCTCAGGATCTTCTTATGTCCAACGCCGATCGCATTGTGCACATTGGCGAGAATCTTACCAAAGGTCTGGGCGCCGGCGCTGATCCCGGCAAAGGAGCACAGGCTGCAGAAGAATCGAGAAAAGAGATTGCGGAGGCACTCGAGGGGGCCGACATGGTCTTTGTCACTGCCGGCGAAGGCGGCGGCACCGGTACCGGTGCGGCTCCTATCGTGGCAGAGATTGCTCATGACACCATCGGTGCGCTCACCGTGGGCGTGGTTACCAAGCCCTTTAGCTTTGAGGGGCGCAAGCGCATGGCACAAGCGGAGGACGGCATCATGCTCCTCGCTCAAAACGTCGATGCGCTCATCGTTATTCCCAATGATCGCCTCTTGCAAATCGTGGAGAAAAAAACCACCATGCTCGACGCCTTCCGTATTGCCGACGACATCCTCCGTCAGGGCACGCAGGGTATCACCGATCTCATCACCATCCCCGGCACCATCAACGTGGACTTTGCTGACGTGCGCACGGTGATGAAGACTGCCGGTACGGCCATGATGGGCATCGGCAGTGCCTCGGGAGAAAATCGTGCGGTGGAGGCTGCCATTCAGGCTATCTCAAGCAAGCTGCTCGAGTCTTCTATCATTGGAGCTAAGCGCATCCTGGTATCGGTGGCAGGTTCTTCTGACATGGGTCTTGCCGAGGTGCACGAGGCTGCAAGCACGGTAACCGAATCGGCCGATGTTGACGCAAACATCATCTTTGGCTCGGTCATCGACGACACCCTGGGCGACCAGGTCAAGGTCACGGTCATCGCCACCGGCTTTGAAAAGATCGGAACCCAGTCGGCCATGGACTTTGATAACTACGCGCCCAGCCACAATTACGCCTCAAACGACAGCTACGCATCCAGCTATCAGCCGCCTGCGTCCAATTACGGCAATCAGTCCGGCACCTCTAATTTTGTTGACGACTTTATTCCGGATTTTCTTAAGCGAGGATACTGAGATCGTCACCCCGATAGAAAAGAACTATCACGATATACAGCTAACAATTGATACCGCTGCCGCCTCGGTTGGAAGGGACCCCCGCGAGGTGTTATTAGTGGCGGTGAGTAAGACGGTGGGCGTGGCCGTCATTGAAGAGGCTACCCGGTTAGGGATACACGATTTTGGAGAGAATCGCACCAAGGTTCTCTTAGAAAAGCAACAGGGATTTCCCAACGAGCGATGGCACTTCATCGGGCACATTCAAACCAACAAGCTCAAAGAGGTGGTAGGGAGGGCAATACTCATACATTCCGTTGCCAGCAAACACGCACTTGAGGTTATCAACACCCTGGCCTTAGCGCGCGGCGTTTGTCAAAGCGTGCTCATTGAGGCCAATGTTTCCGGTGAGGCAAGCAAAGACGGCGCAACGCCGGCAGAAGTGCCCGGCTTGCTCGAATACGCGAGCACGAGGGCGGGTATCGAGGTAAAGGGCCTGATGACCATGGCGCCGATGTTGCTCTCGCACCACGATGATACTGCGCGAAGCACCTTTGCAGCGCTCAGAGAGCTACGCGACAATCTGGTACCGGTTTTTTCCGGCAGCGACAATATCAGCTTAAATGAACTATCAATGGGCATGTCTGATGATTTTGGCGCAGCCATTTTGGAAGGAGCCACGATCATTCGTATCGGCCGCAGACTTTGGAGTTAAACATGGGACTATTTGATGCTATCAAAAACCGCCTGGGCGCTCCTGACCTCGATGAATTCACCGAGGATGACCTCGCCTATGACGAGCAGGAGTACTATGAGGCGGGCTACGAAGAAGACGAGAGCGAAGCGGGCGTAGAGCCAGAAGGCTACAACTTTGGCGATACTGCCAGAGACTCCGTCATCGCACCCCGAACAACCAGCGCTTTTAACGGCTACACCCCGCTGGTGTCGATGAGCGATGTGCGTTCACAGGAGCTCCCGCGCTTGACGTCAGAGGTATCGTCTCCCCAAAGCAGGCAGCAGGCTGCGTCACAAATCAGAACGAGTCTTCCCTATATCGGTAACCCTGCTGAAGACCTTCGTTCAAACTACGCAGGCACTCTGACCTCCGGCTCGCCAGGCACAGCACTGCGCAGCTCTTCAGACACAACGTCTTACCGGGCTTTTGACACCTCGCCCGGCAACGCCGGCGCTTTTGACACCGAGGAGCAGCGAAAGACCGCAGTTTATGCCGCCGGGGATTCTGCAGATCCGCTGCTTCAGCGACACTCCCTCTCTAACCCGGGAGATTTTTCTGCAACGAGCCCTGCCTACTATGCAAGCAGAAGCGGCGTTGGCCACGTGCGTCCAGCCGGTCAGGCTCGAAGAACCCAGAGGATCCGGGAGCTGGCCATTGTTATTCCCACGAGCTATGCTGAGGCCGAGATCATTGCCGCCAATCTTCAAAAAGAAAACGCCG
>JAISPK010000106.1 GCA_031274985.1 Coriobacteriales bacterium
TGAGGCAGAGGAAGCAGATTCTCCTGTCATAACGGCCCAACCCCCCTCTCGTTCCCGCGAACCTCTCTGTCGTTCCCGCGAAGGCGGGAACCCATACCTTGTCATCCTGAGCATTAACACTCCTGTCATCCTGAGCCGAAGACGAAGGATCCTTCGCTTCGCTCAGGATGTCAGGAGGGGAGCTCAGGATGACAGGAGGGGAGCTCAGGATGACAGGAGGGGTGACAGGGGTGACAGGGTATGGGTTCCCGCCTTCGCGGGAACGACAGAGGGCCTCGCGGGAACGAGAGGGGGGTTGGGCCGTTATGACAGGAGAATCTGCTTCCTCTGCCTCAGAGGTTTTATAACTACCTGCCAGCACTTCTCCCCCGGAAATCTTGTTATAGGCAGCAGCCGTTTCCTGCAGGAGTTGCTCAAAGAGTCCTGCACGATGCTTGCTGAGCGAAGCACCGAGCTTGGCAAGATTGACATTCCAGGAATCCAACAGGGCAACGTCCACCTCCTCCTGCTTGAGAAGACTGTTCTTGTGACGTAGCGCTTTATAATACTCGGCCCGGATATACGCAAAGGAGCCGGAGAGTCTTGCACCTAAACTGTCGAGCAGGTCGCGGCGTTGCTCGGGTGGCCCTTTGATGATCTGTAAATCATCCGGGGTAAAGAGCACGGACGGAATAAGATCACTCAACTGGCGGGCCGGCCTTTCCTTTTTGTTATAGGTAAAGGTTCGGGTGTTTTCGACAAAGGTTATCTTCTTGGTATTTGTGGTGTCGTGGGCAAACACGTCAAGGGTAATGCTGGTTATAGCTCCGGTGGAGCGCTGTTTAAAAAACAACTCTTCATTTTTGGGACGCCGGAAAGACTCGTGCATACTCAGCAGCTGCAACGCCTCAACGATATTGGTCTTTCCTGCGGCGTTGTTGCCCACGATGATGAGCACCGAACCTATCTTATCAAGAACAAGGTGTTGGTGATTTCTAAAATTGGTAAGCTCGATTCGCGTGAGAAGCATTACCGTTCCAGGCGCACCGGCATGGTGAGATAGTAATAGTCCTCTGAGCCAACAGACCTGAAGATACCCGGCTTAATAGAGGTTTGTGCCTCAAAGAGCAGTTCGTCAGTTCCGGCAACGGACAGCCCGTCCAGGATGTATTGGTGATTAAAGCCGATGGCAATCTCTTCGCCGTCTATCTGAGCGGGAATACTCTCAACTGCGGTTCCCACATCGGGAGTCTGTGCGCTGATCTCGAGTAACTGGGTGTCGGCATGCAGGGCAATCTTTATTGGACTGGCATTCCTGGCTACGATAGAAACTCGACGGACTGCCGTGAGGAGCAGCTCTGTTTCCACCACTACCGAGACATTCTTCTGCGCAGGGACGATCTGTTCAAAATTAGGATAGTTTCCTTCGATCTTTCGTGAGATAAAGGTGGTCGAGCCAAACTGGAAGATAATCTGATTTTCGCTCTCTCCTATTTTCATGATGTTATTGCCGGCAGCGATTCTGCCTATCTCATCAAGGATACTTCCCGGAATTATAGTTGTGATATCCTCAGGAGCGGGGGTATCCGGAGCGCGCTCAATTGTTTCCTGGGCAATAGCCAGGCGATAGGAGTCCGTTGCGGCAATGCGGAGTTTGGTGTCCTTTACCTCAAAATAAATGCCGGTGAGAACCGCACGCGAAACATCCCTTGATACCGCTTTTCCTACTTTTTTCACCATGCTGGTGAGCTGGGCGGTTGACATCTCAAGTGAGCGTGTCGGAATAACCTGCGGAAATTGGGGAAAGTCCAGGGGGTTGAGCGTGGTGATATCAAAGGTGGTACTACTGCAACGAATCGTGAGTTTTTCTCCCTGACCCTCCAAAGTGATAGCTTCTTCGGGGAGGCTGTTGATGATGTCAGTGAAAATCTTGCCGGGCACTACCGTGGCACCCTGTTCTTCGATGAGAGCTTCACTGATGTGTTTAATAGAAATATCAAGGTCGGTCGTCTCAAAGATAATTCCATCAGAGGCAGCCTGAATATGTATACCGCTGAGAACCGGTATGGTGCTATGTGAACTCATTGCCTTGGCAACCATCTTGATGCTATGAGCAAGTTGTTCTTTTCCTATAGTCAGTTTCATGGGGCCTCTCCTTATTTCTATCTAGTAATTAAATATAGAGTAACAATAATAAAGGATGTTGAAAATCTTAATAACTCCTCTTTTCGCCTGATACAAGGACTTTTTTGCCTGTGTGTTATCTGTTATCAATTTACGTTGTTTTCCCCATCTTTATATCCTGGGGAATACTTTTTAACAGAGAAAGGACACTATTCAATACCTGTCCCCTCTCCTTTCAAGAGTTTTTTAACAACGGTAAATCAGGCAGTCAGTATCTCAGCGATGCGTTCAACTTCTACTTTTACACCAACCTCCTCAACCATTTTAGACTGGATATTCTTGTCCGCATAGATAACCGTTGAATGGTCTTTGTTAAAACCGTCGCCGATTTCCGGATAAGACATGTCGGTATAGCGCCTGATTAAATACATGGCAATCTGGCGGGGATGGGAGATGTTCTTTGAACGCTTCTCACTGATGAGCTCTGCGCGGGAGATATTAAAATAGGTCTCCACGGCTTTTATTACCATATCAAAATCCACCCGGCGGGTAGGTTTATGGAAAAAGGAACTCCCGAGCACACTTTCTACATCACTATAAGTGATAGGAGCGAGGGTTTCTTTATCGGGACGATAAGAAACGTACACAATGAGATTACTGACGGCACCTTCCAGCTCCCGGATGTTAGATCCTGAGAGCTCCACGATCTTCTGTATTGCCTCGTCAGAGAATTCCACCTCGGGAATACTGAGGAAGTTACAGTAGTAACTCTTATATTTTTTAAGGATGGCAGCCTTCATCTCGTAGTTAGGAGGCTGGATATCTGCCGTGATGCCCTGAGCAAAACGGCTGGTAAAGCGCTCGTCGATGTTGATGTCCACCGGGGAACGGTCGGCGCTCAAAACGATTTGTTTTCTGCTTTCGATAAAAATATTAAAGATTTCAAACAACGCATCGGTGGTACCTTCTTTACCTTCCAGATTCTGGACGTCGTCGATGAGCAATACGTCACAGGTGTGATACTTGCGCTTAAAGCTGGTGAGGTCGCGGTCTCCGGCCATTGCGTTGGTAAAGTCATTCACAAACTCGGTGATAGGAGCATACACCACCCGCTTATCGAGCAGATAGGTATTGATATAGTTCTTTATCGAAAGCAACAGATGGGTCTTTCCCAGGCCGCTTCTGCCGTAGATAAAGAGCGGGTTAAAGTATAAGCCCGGTGCTTCAGCAACCCGCAGGGATGCTTTATAGGCAAATTCGTTACTGTCTCCCATTACATAGTTAGAAAAATTAAAGCGACTGTGCGGCTCCGTTCCCGGAGCAACTTGCACCTGGCTGTCAGGAGCAAAGACCGAGCTCAAGGCGCTGGTTGCGCCTGAGCCTTCCGGATAAAGGTGTGCCACCGGCGGCGTTTCGGCAAGCGTTGTCGCAGGTACTTGAGCAAGAGGAGGCTGAGAAATCGGCTGGTCCGGCAAAACGGACAGCGGTTGATAAGCAGCAGCAGGCTGTGCTGTCAGAGGTGGAGCAACGTGCATTGACGGAGACGCGGCCGCCGGTGCCTGCTCAGGTGCGGGCGGTGCTGCCGGAGTAGCGGTGCCGGGTACCGGCAGCGCGCCGTCAACAACAAGAAAAACCTCCCGCGAGCTTCCCAGTACAGTAGAGACGGTCTCCTTAATATAAGGGAGGTAGCGCTCCTCAATCCAATTCTTTGCCTGAACCAAGCGCACAGCAAAAACAATCTGGTGGTCATCTAACGAAACCGGAACCAGATAATCAAGATAGGTCTTTGCTAAAGGCGATCTTGTTTCTTTAATATTCGACAACAATTCGAGCGCCTGGGGCCAGGCGACCGTTATTTCCGTGGTATTCAATTAAAAACACCCTCCTGTGTGTAAATCGTACCTACAACAGATGCTCCTGAATATATGCCATGCCGGCATTTGAGAGAATCCGTTTTCTGAGAGGGGTACTTTCCACCAACTCGAGCTGCTCAAGCCTCTTGAGGAGCCGGGTGGTGGTGGGCGGGCTGTAACCAAGAATTTTTGCCAGGTCAACCGGTCCGAGCATGCCATGTTCTCTTAATAAGAGTAAGGACTGCTCTTCTCTTTCATCAAGCTTTATGTCTAAGGTTTTGCTGGCGACATCCTTTTGGGCATCGCCGGCGGCAGAGGCATAAGGAGAGCTTGACGAGGGAGCCTGTGTAGGTACGGGTGTTGCCTTTATTCCCGGAACCGTTTGTATCGATACTGGCGAAGCAGTAAAGGAAGAAACAGCAGAAGGGAGGTAGAGGGCATCACGTGTGCCAGCCGCTGGTGAGGCGACGTCAGTTTTGCCTGGAGCATCAGGCACCAAAGAAATTGTCACAACGACACCATCCCCCGCATTATCTTCGATAGCCAGATATCCGTGAGAAGCAGAGAGGTACTCTCTTACTACCGGAAAGCCAGACCCGACGCCCCGGATGTATTCCTTCATCTTGCGTGTTGCAGAAGAAACACCAGGACGCAGCACCAGATCCTTCTTGGGTATTCCCGGGCCCTGGTCAGCAAAGCGCAGCGTGTTGCCCTCATCGAGGATAGACACGGTGCACTCTAAAAACCCGGCATGGATAAAGTTCTCGGTAATCTCTCTTATTACTACATAGGGTAACAAGCCACCTTGTTGATGTGACAGTTCATACGCCGCTACGGTGATAGCCTCAATGAACTCCGCTACCTCCTGAGGGGGAATATCAACAACGCGCGGAGCAGAGAGCAGATCATCATAGACCGCAATACGCGCCCCGTCTTCTATTTCGATTTTTTCTTCATCCATGTTTTCACTTTACCATTTCGTTGTTTTTCAAGTAACGGGTGATTTCCACAGGATATTTCACAAAATAGCTTTATTTTGAGCAATATCGGTTAAACAAACGCTCAATAGCGTGGTTTTAATGCCCGTGTCTACCTTCCTTGAAACAATGTGAAATGTAGGATACACCACCTGACAAGGAAATTTCAGTATTATTTCACAAAAAATTTCACAACTGTGGAAAACTATGTGAAATATTGAAATTTAGAGAGGCTCAACCTGTGAAAAACAACGCCATAACTGTTAAAAACTTTGCTGTTTCGTACGAAAAGTGAGCGGTTTCCTGCGAATCAAGCAGCGAGGCGCCCGGCAGGATCTGATGAAACATGTATGTAATTACGGATTCTCTTTTCAAGGTGCTTTGCTGTTAAACTGCTGGCAAATAGCCATTTTTTAACGCAGTTTACAACCAACAACACCAACACTTTGCACAGAAACCAAAGTCTTGTCAATCGCAAACAAACGTTCTTTTTCAGAGTTTTCCACAGAGAAATGCGTACGCTTACTTGATTTTACACATTTTCCACAGGCAGCGTTGTGAATAGAGAAAAAATTTTTCCTTTTTCGCAAACGCAACTGCTTGACAGCTGGCCGGACAGCCCCGGCTGCCGCCGGTGTACGGAGGTGTCCCCCGCAGGTTTCCGTGCAAAGTACTGGCGATTTGACAGCAGGCGGTAAAAACAAATAGAATTCTTTGTTCGCAAAAAATACACGGTACGGCACCAGCAACCAAGAGATGCCGTTTTAGGATAAAGAAACGAGGAACCACCATGAAGCGAACTTATCAGCCCAATAGGCGTAAGCGCGCAAAGTGTCACGGCTTTTTCTCCCGCATGTCAACGAAGGGCGGCCGAGCCGTGCTTTCTTCGCGTCGGGCCAAGGGGCGTAAGCGTCTTACTGTTTCATCGCCGCGCTAAACGCTGTGGCGCCCTTCCGGGTATTGTGATGGGCCTTACGGCGCATGAAAGGCACCCTGAAATCTAAGGAAAGAATCAACGAAATCTTTGCTCATGGCAGCAGATACGTTGGTGCTGGCTTTATAGCCCTCTACCTTGCCTCCCCACAAACAGAGCAGGCTGCTCTTGTAGGCAGAGCCGCTTATATTGCCGGTAAAAAACTGGGCTCGGCGCCCTTGCGCAATCGCGCAAAGAGGCGGCTGCGAGAGGCCGTCCGTGCAGCAGGGGCCCCCTGGTGCGCCTATGACGTACTGTTCATTGCGCGACAGAGCCTTTTTACCAAGAGCTTCGAAGCCATTGTGCGCTCCATCGGCAGCCTGGGCAGTAAGCTTAATTCTCTCGAGGAAGCTACTCAGAGAAGCGCGCTCCCCCACGACGCCGACCACAAGAGAGGCCACCAGCACGCCGCCACGCAGGCTACGAGCCACCAGCACGACCCCTCCTGCGATTGTCAGGAGCAGAAGGGCTCTCCGGGCACGAGAAACGGTTTTCTTGCCTTTATCGTTGGTATTCCGAGCAACATTGCGATACTATGTATCACTATATACCGGCATGCCATCTCGCCTCTTCTTCCTCCGTCATGCAGATATGTACCGACCTGCTCAGAATATGCCCTGATTGCCTTTAAGCGCTTCGGTTTTTTGAGAGGTCTCTGGCTGTCAGTCAAACGGGTTGGCCGGTGCCACCCCTTTGTTCCGGGAGGATATGATCCGGTGCCAGAGGAGTTCAAAAGAAAGCTAGCATAATATCAAGCTAGTATATGGAATAGGCTGCGAGCGCTCCTCGCGCCAGCAAGAGAACGGGAGTTGTTTTGGGAGCTTGGGATATATTTAAGGACGGGATCTTTTGGGTCATCCAGTGGTTTCACAGCTGGTGTGGCGACTGGGGCCTTGCAATCATCTTTATCACTATTGTTTTCAGGATGCTGATCTATCCGATTACCAGGAAACAGTTCAAGTCGTCTTACCAAATGCAAAAACTCCAACCAAAGATGAAGGAGATCAAGGAACGATATCCTGACGACCAGCAGCGCCAGCAGCAAGAGCAGATGAAGCTCTACAAGGAGGCCAAATTCAATCCGCTGGCGGGATGCCTGCCTATGCTCCTCCAGATGCCGATTTTCATTGCGCTCTATCAGGTACTTCAGGAGCTAGAGGTCCGCATCGGTACCACTGAAGGGGTGAGCCTCTTTGGCATAGTGCCTAATCTGACCGTCTCCGCAGGAACCGTCTTTGCCAGCGGCGATATCATAGCATTGATCCCCTACGTTATCATGCTCCTGCTCTTCTCTGCTTCACTGCTCATACCTACCCTCATCACGCAGACCGGCGACAAGAACACCAAGATGATGATGGGCGTGATGGCGGCAGTCATGCTGTTCTTTGGTTGGTCGGTTCCGGCCGGCGTTCTCCTGTACTGGGATGTCAGCTCCTATATCGGCGTTGCCCAACAGCAGTTCTCAAGAACCAGGCTTCAACACAAGGACAAGCTGGCAGAAGAGGAAAACATCGACGTAACACCGGTTAAGGTCGAAGTAGATAGAGCTGAGCGAAAGGCACGCCCCAAGAAAAAGCGCTAGACCAGCTGTGCACAACAGCTTGTTTTTGATAACGAGAAAAGACAAGGCATTGGTTTATGAATGCTTGAACGAAAGGAGCAGGAATGAGTTTTGAAGAGAATCTTGACGAAACTATCAACAACGGTGTAGAAGAAACGGACGAGCAGTACGCAGAAGAAGCCTTAGAAGAAGAGGCTGTAGAGAACCTCGACGACGAGGCTGCCGAAGAGGGTCAGGAGGAAGCACAGGACGAGAGCACCTACAGCAAGAGCCCTGCGCTAACCGACGAGGAGCTCGACCAGGTTGCTGACACGGCCATCGAGACCCTGTGGAGCATCCTCGGGTTCTTTGATGCAAAGGATGCCTCGGTTGACGAGTATGAGGGAGAAGAAGGCGAACTCATCCTTGACGTCGTCGGCGGAGACCTGGCTGTTCTCATCGGGCGCTACGGCAAGACCCTTGACGCGCTTCAGTTCCTGGTAGCCTCAATCGTTAATAAGAAAATCGGGTTCCGCTATCCGATTATCGTCGACATCGAGGGTTATCGCCATCGTCGTAGACAAAAGCTCGAGACACTGGCCAAGTCTTCTGCTGCCCGTTGCATCCGCAGCCGCAGCGATGTACGTCTTAGGCCGATGACCCCCTATGAGCGCCGGATTATCCATATCATTCTGCGAAACGAGAAGCGCGTGGTTACCGAATCAGAGGGAGAAGAGCCCAACCGCTGCATAGTGGTCAAGCTTAACCAGCGCTAGGAACCGTCTTGTCTGACAGAATGCTACGCAGCGAGGAGTTTTGTCAAAAGCAGCCATTGCTGCTTGAACACCTCAAAGCAGTACTAACATATAACCAAACCAAGAACCTTACCAGCATTAGCGACCTCGCTGCCGGTAAGGTTCTTCACATCGAGGACTCCCTGGCAATACTCCCTGAGGTTGAGAAAGCACCGTCGGGCGCTCTGGCTGACCTGGGGAGCGGGGCCGGATACCCTGGCATACCCCTAGCGCTTGCCACCGGCCGCCAGACAACCCTCATAGAAGCCAATAAAAAGAAAGCCGCCTTCTTACAAGGGTTTGTTAGCGACAACGATCTTGCTGACCAGGTCACCGTGACGGAGCTGCGTTCAGAAGAACTGGCACAAACGCATGCGGGATCCTTTGCGGTGGTAACCGCTCGTGCAGTGGCAGAGCTGCCGGTGCTCTTAGAGCTCGCTGCTCCTCTCCTTTCAGAAGGCGGCCACTTTGTTGCCATGAAGGGAAGACCAGAGGAGTCAGAGCTGCTACGAGGGAACCAGGCCGCAGAGAAGCTTTGCTTTTCTTTGGTGAGCAAGCGGAGCTATTCGCTGGGGGACCAAGAGAACAAACAGCAAAGGTGCGTCCTCGTCTACGAGAAGCGAGGACAATCTTCCTTCACGCTACCAAGGAGACCGGGGATGGCTGCAAAACGCCCCCTTGCCTAGCAAAAACTTTTCACGTGAAAACTTAATAAGCTCGACCCTCCTCAGAATTTCTTTTCACATGAAAAGAAATTCTGGTCTTGCGCCTACCAAAGTTGTGTATACTTAGCGATAGCTCGCCCTGCGGGCAAAAGTAGCATAATTGTAGAAATTGAGGTGATTCACTCGCAATGAAACCGAACAACGCAATCATCGTTGCAATCATCAATCAAAAAGGAGGTGTGGGAAAGTCTACCACTGCGGTAAATCTGGCTGCAGCACTTGGGGAACTCAAGAAGAAAATCCTCTTAGTTGATCTTGACCCGCAAGGAAACGCCACAAGCGGTTTTGGTGTGGAGAAAGACGGCGAACTCATGTGTGTCTATGACGGGCTGATCAACGAAGCGCCCGCCGAGAGCCTGATTATCAAGAAGGTAGCTGAGAATGTCGATCTCATTCCTGCAACCATTAATCTTGCCGGCGCCGAAGTAGAACTCATGAATGAGTATGCCAGAGAACACCGTCTGGCAGATCTTCTGGAACCCATACGCGATGCCTACGATATTATCCTGGTTGACTGCCCTCCCTCACTTGGTCAGCTCACTATCAACGGCCTCACTGCGGCAACCTATCTGATCATTCCTATACAGTGTGAGTTCTATGCACTGGAAGGTTTGACAAAACTACTAGAGACAGAAAAAATTGTCAAAACACGCATTAACCGAGACCTTGAAATACTCGGTGTGCTCATGACCATGTATGACTCGCGGACCTCTCTTGCCAAACAGGTGGTCAACGAGGTTCAAGCTCACTTTGGAGACAAAGTGTTTGAAACCAAGGTACCTCGAACAGTTCGTTTGGCCGAGGCCCCAAGTTTTGGAGAATCAATTCTTTCTTATGACAACAAAGGCAAGGGAGCACAGGCCTATCGAGACTTAGCAAAGGAAGTGATACATCGTGTCTAAAGGTGGACTCGGCAGAGGTTTAGGCGCTTTACTCAACGTAGCAACAGCGGAGACCGGAAGCAACGTTGACTACCGTGAGATACCTCTCAAGAATATTATCCCTAACCCCAACCAGCCTCGGGTGGACTTTTCTGAAGAGCGCATGCTGGAACTGGAGAAATCAATTGTAAAGGACGGCCTTTTACAGCCGATACTCGTACGCCCCCTTGGCGACGGTTTTGAGATTGTTGCCGGTGAGCGACGCTGGCAAGCCTGTAAGCGGCTTGAAAAGGAGACTATCCCGGCAAAGATCCTGGTGCTGAACGACGTTGAGTCCCAACAGGTGGCCCTGGTTGAGAATCTGCAGCGAGACAACCTCAATCCTATTGAGGAGGCGCGCGGCTACCGACGACTGGTAGAGCTGAGCGGTTGCAAGCAAAAAGACCTGGCAGTGGCTGTCAGCAAGTCAAGCGTGTTTATCTCCAATGCCATGAGGCTCCTGGATCTTCCTGAAGACGTGCAGGACATGATGATGGAAGGGCTTCTCTCTGCCGGACACGGGAGAGCGATTCTCTCGCTGCCTGAGGAGGAAGCAAGGATCAGGCTTGCTAAGAAAGTCGTGGACGAGAACCTCACGGTGAGAGAAACCGAGAACATCGCCCGGCTCTTTAGCAGCCACGGGCTCGGACGCGCCAAGCGGGCTCCCTCACCACGGTCTTTTAGTATTGCTGCACGCAAGCTCAGAAAAATACTCAAGACCGGCGTGAGAGTCAAAACAGTGAGAGGCAAAAACAAAATCGAGATTGAGTTCTCTGATGAGGGTGACCTCGAGCGCATCCTGGCAGCAATAGAGGACAGTGACGTTCCAGCGCTGCAAAGTCAAACACTGGAAGAACCGACACCGGCAGAAGCCTAAAAAGCTAGCATAATAGCTATAGTAACGCACCAACAACTTTTGTTTTCAAACAAGAGCGCTTTACCTAAGGAGCCAGCATGAAAAAGAGCACCATTCAAGCCCTCTCATTTTTAAGTGGGCTGACCCTTGCTGCTGTAATCATTGGTATCACGGTAAACAGGAGTGCCACGCTGCGCACAGAGCTCGAACACCAGATGAGCAGTGTGCTTAAGACCACCGGCTCTCTGGTAGATGCCTATAAAAGCCTCGCGCACAAATCAAAGACAGCGGCAACACTCATCCAGACCGATTCTGGCGAAAAGACCGCAAAAGAGCAGGCAGATGAGGCGGCAGAGCAAGCACAGATAAGCAGTCAATGGGATGCGGTCGAAAAGGAACTGTCACACTAAAAACTCATCCACAAGTAGGGCAATTTGTCAAGTACCATTCAGCCTAGTGAACAGGGCTATGCAAGCTTAAACGCGCAGCCTACAATGCACTGTAGGAAAGTAGGATAGAGCCTCCTCTCCTCTGAGAGATCTGCTACACACCATTTTGGTGGTTAAGCAAAAGTAAGGTGGGGTGCCTTACTTCTAGGCAGAAGGCCACAGGCCTTTTACCTGGGGAAGAACATTCGAAAGAATGTTTTAACATCATAGGGGAGACTCAGAGCGGTGCTACGTGCCGCTCTTTGTTATTTTCAGGGGTGCAAACAAATCCAAAGGTTCAGGCATCTGAGACACTGCCGGCAAAACGAGAAGCCAGTTGGCCACAGGCTGCTGCAATAACAGCTCCCCTTGAGGCACGTCTGGTCACACTGACACCCTTGCGGGAAAGCTCTCTTTCAAAACGCGCAAGCGTGGGGGCGGGCGCACGGTGCAGGGCAGGACCCTGGAGAGGATCTGCAACAGCATTGAGCGATAAAAGATTCACATGAAAACCAGGAGCCGGAACCTCGCAGAAAGCTAGCAAGCTAGCAAGTGATTCCGGGCTGTCGTTGACCCCTTCGATCAACGCAAACTCTAAAGAAGGACGGCGCGAGGTTTTTTGCATATAGCTAAGCAGCGCTGCATGCAGCTTGTCGAGCGGCTGCGTGCGCAGCCCGGGCATGAGGTAGTTGCGTACCCGCTGTTCGCAACTGTGCAAGGAAATAGCCAGGGTGAACTGCTCCGGCTCATCGGTAAAACGACGGATTCCCTCGAGCAACCCGGCACTGGAAACCGTGATACGGCGCGCACCAACGCCAAAGAGAGCAGCGTCGTTCATCATGCGAAGGGCCGCCAGCGTTGAGTCGTAATTAGCAAACGGCTCGCCTTGTCCCATCGCAACCACGTTGCTGATGCGCATATCGGCGCTGTCGTTGGCAACCACCGTGAGCTGCGCAAGCATCTCGCCCGCTAAGAGCGAGCGGGTAAGGCCCAGCCCTCCGGTAGCACAGAAGATGCAGCCCAGCGCACAGCCTGCCTGGGAAGAAAAGCACACCGTTAAGCGGTCGCGAGAGCGAAGAGCCACCGTTTCGGTTACTACGCCGCCCTCCAACTCCAGTACATACCGAACGGTGCCGTCAGGGTCCAGCAGCTTCTCGAGTGTACGGGGCTGAAAAAGAACAAAGCGCTCATCTAACACCTGGCGCAAGCTGCGGGGCAGGGAAGCCATCTCTTCAAAGCTCTGAGCCCCACGGAGATAGAGCCACTCAGCCAGCTGGCGTCCACGATACGGCTTTTGTCCCAGCTCCGGCATAAGATTTTCCAGGCCGGGCACGTCATACTGCATAATGTTGATTCGTTCGCTCATGGTATGATTATATGGCACATGAGCAGGTTGGAGGCATAACGCTGAAGATCTGTCACAATCGGAAAGGCACCAGCATGGCACAGAACGCAACATTGTCCAACGAAGAGGGCACAAACACAGAGGAATCGCCCGCGCCGGTGAAGCGCTCCTATGTCATAGCGTTGTTGTGCGGAGGTGCTTTTAGCGAGCGCGAGGTGTCGCTTGCCAGCGCAGAAAATGTGCAGAGAGCGCTTATCTCGGCGGGGCACCGGGTGATTAAGATCGACACCGCCAACCCCCGCTACATTCCGGAGCTCCAGAGAATCAAGCCGGACGTGGCCTTTATCGCGCTTCACGGTAAGCACGGCGAGGACGGTACCCCGCAAGCCATCCTGGAGGCCATGGGCATTCCCTACACGGGTAGCGGCGTTTTGGGCAGCGCGTTAGCTATGGACAAATACCGGTCAAAGTTGATGTATGAAGCGCTCGGGCTCAAGACGCCCGCTTCGCTGTACCTTAAGAAGCATGAAAGAAACACAGCCGCAGCAAGCGTTGAGCACATTCTTTCAACGATTAAGCTTCCGGTGGTTGTCAAGCCCTCCGACGACGGCTCTTCGGTGGGCATTTCTATTGTCAGAGAAAAAGCTGCACTCCGCAAGGCCCTTCAACAGGCCTATGACGCAGGCTCGTCGGTGCTGGTAGAGCAATACGTAACGGGCACCGAGATCACGGTAGCGGTGCTGGGAAGCACGAAGCTTACGGCTCTCCCTGTCATTGAGATCATACCCAAGAACGATTTTTATGACTATGAAAGCAAATACGCAAAAGGGGGAAGCGAACACCTCATTCCTGCGCGCATCAGCGAAGACGCTCAGGCAAAGGCGAGTCACGCCGCCCTGTTGGCGCACGAGGGACTGGGCTGTTTTGGCGTCAGCCGAACCGACATGATCATCGATAACAAAGACAACGCGTGGGTTATTGAAACCAATACGATTCCCGGCATGACCAGTGTGTCTCTTTTGCCGGACGCGGCTCGGTACGCCGGCATTTCAAACCAGGAGCTCTACGAACAACTGGTTTTATGGGCGCTCGAGCGAGCACAGTCTGAGTAGAGCAGCAACAGGAGTGAGCATGACGTACGACATCGTTATCATCGGCGGCGGCCCGGCCGGACTCTCGGCGGCCATCACCGCCCGTGCACGCAACAAAAACACGCTGGTCATCTCTAACCCTTTGGAAGAAAACCCGCTGGCCTCTTCTCTGCTGGTTGAGAACTATCCCGGCATGCCTTCTGTTGGTGGAATCGAACTCCTTGAGACCATGCACCGCCAGGCAGCCGACCTGGGAACACAGTTCTTAGAAGCCCGGGCCATCTCCATCGTCCCCTTGTCCAACAGCTTTTCGGTGACCACCAGCAACGAGGTTATCGAGGGGCGTTCGATCATCATTGCGGTGGGCGCATCCAGCGGTGGCAAGCTGTTTTCCGGAGAGACAGAATTCCTGGGCAGAGGGGTCAGCTACTGTGCTACCTGTGACGGCATGCTGTTTCGCAACGCAACGGTTTTGATTGTCGGTCTCAATGC
>JAISPK010000126.1 GCA_031274985.1 Coriobacteriales bacterium
GAAACGGACCAAACACCGTATCCAAGCGCGAAGAGCGGCCGATTGCCAGACCCAGCGGCATAGCCAGTACCGTGCCGATGAGCATGGCCACGATGACCCGGTAAAAGCTCACCAGAAAATTGGGAACGATCTTATCGGCATAGGTGCCCAGCATCGGTATAGTCTCGAAGGGCGTTGGGAGCGCCGGGCTCTGGAGAGCCAGTGAAAGGATATACCAACCCAGTAGGATGATGACGAGGGCCAGAAGGTAGCCGATAAGTCTACGAACCATCTGAGGCTCCCGTCGAGAGCAGTGCATTGCGCACCTCGGTGGCCTTGGCAAAGAATTCGGGTGTCGAACGAAAACCAACGTCGCCGGCATGCGGATTGGCGATCTCGGCAGCGACCTTTCCGGGCCGCGAGCTCATGACCACAATACGCTCGCCGAGAAAGACGGCCTCATCAATAGAGTGCGTGACGAGTACCTGCGCGTAACCACGCTCTCTCCACTGAGCGAGCAACAGATCCTGGAGTCCCTCACGCAGTTCCAGATCGAGGGCGCTGAGCGGCTCGTCCATCAACAGTAAATCCACATCGAGGGTCAGGACGCGCGCCAGAGCGAGCCTTTGGCGCATCCCGCCCGAAAGCTCTCCGGGATAGTTTCTCGCAAAGCCCTGAATGCCCACCTGCTCAAGAATCTGCCGGGTCTCCTGCAAACGCTCCTGACGGGGAACCTTGCGGATCTTCAGACCCAGGTCGGCGTTCTCAAAAACGGTCTTCCAGGGCAGCAGGCCGTAATCCTGTAGGATGAGACCCGTTGAGAGCCGGGGTTTTACCACCGGCTCATTGTTGATGAGCACGGTGCCTTCTTCAGCGCGCAGAAGGCCGGATGCCAGCAGGAGCACAGTGGTTTTTCCGCAGCCCGAAGGCCCTATCAAAACCACTGACTGGCCTCTTTGCACGTCTAAGGAGAGGCCGCTGAGTGCAGCGACCTCTCCGGCTTTTCCCTTATAGGTTTTTGAGACGTCCGTTAATGCAAGCATTGGCAGTTAGGAAGCAGGGGTGATAAACGATCCTGACGAATAGTCATACGATAGCTTCTTGGACAGGTAGCCCTTCATAAGCATCCAGTCGAGCACCGGGTCAACCATCTCAGAGGTGGGTTTTTGCACCTGAGGATACTCGGCTATTTTGTAGTTTTCCTTTACCGGCTCAGGGAGTTGGGCTTTTTGCACCAAAAGACTGCGATAGCTCTCGGGGGTGGCGTTAATGCGTGCCACAGAGTCATCCCATACGCTCGCCAGAGTCTCTATCATGGCAAGACCCTCGGTGGTATCGGCAAAATCCTCACGCACGATCATGACCGTCTGCGAGAGGTTGTCTCCGGTAGAGTCGTCAGCCACCAAGACCATGCCGGTTGCCTCACCAAGAGCCAACAGAGCACCCGGCAGGGCGGCAGCGGCAATCTGGTCAGAGGTCATCATCTCGTAGCGCACGGGAACCTTCTTTATCTCCTCAGTGACGATCTGGTCGTCGGAGAGCCCCGCCTTTTTCAGAAGCTTGTACATCACATACTCAACCAGCGTGTTGGAGCCCACGCCTACGGGAACACCCGCGAGTTGTTCAGGGCTGGTGATGCCGCGGGCAGGATTGGCCAGAATACCAAAACGTCCCTGCTCCGGGGTCACTCCTAAGGCAACCCATTCCATGACCACCGGGGTTCCGGCCGCCGAAAGCGTAGCAGACACCATGATATCGGTCATCGCGATATCCACCGAGCCGGAGACAACCGCCGTTGAAAGCTCCTGGGCGCTCTGGAAGGTCACCACCGTTGCGTCAATCCCATACTCGGAAAAGATGCTCTCCTCCTCTGCCACCCACATGGGCAGGATATCCTCAGTTACCATGGAACCGATGATGATCTGGCGTCCCAGGCCTTCGGAAGCTCCGGGATTACCGTTGGTTCTCCCTGCAGGGTCCTCTGTGCTGCCACCGGTCGTGCAGCCAAAAAGCAGGCCTGTGGTAGCAAGGGCGAGAGCGAGCATCAACGACAGAAGGGGCCTTTGCAGTGATTTTTTTGATAGGAGGGTTGTCGTTGGCTGGGCACCACTGCACTTTGACATCTTCATCCCTCCAGCCAACGACATTCTAAAATTTGAATTCTTCATTTACTACCCGCACATTCTCTTGATATAGTCATAATATTCATCCACCTCATCTTGGATCTCCTTGATCAGGTGCTCATTGCCCGGGGCAAAGAGATGCTTAAAGCGGCCCTGCGCCTTAAGGAACTCCTCGACGGGCAGCAGATCCTTCTCACGCACTTCCTTCATGGTCCATACCCCGTTTTGCACCTCAAAGATGGGCCAGAACTTAGTGCGAAAAGCCAGCTTGGATATTTCAATAGTCTGCTCTGCCTCATAGCGCCAGCCGCGCGGGCACGGAGCCAAAACGTTAAGAAACGCAGCGCCGGGCGTATTGAATGCCTTCTCAGCCTTGTCTACCAGATCTTTCCAGTTTCCGATTGAGGCTTGCGCAGCGTAGGGTATGTGATGGGCAGCCACGATAGAGGCGAGGTCCTTACGGCGTTGCGGCTTGCCCGGGATTGCCTTGCCAACCTCAGAGGTGGTGGCCCAGGAATGCAGCGGGGTGGCCGACGAACGCTGGATACCGGTATTCATGTAGGCTCCGTTGTCGTAGCACACATACACCATGTCGTGACCGCGCTCCAGTGCGCCCGAAAGCGACTGCAGACCAATGTCATAGGTACCGCCGTCGCCGCCAAAAGCGATGAACTTGATTTCTTTATCGGCAGCGATCTTACCTGTTGCTTTGAGCGCGTTATAGGCCGCCTCGACACCGGAGAGCGTCGCGGCAGCGTTTTCAAAAGCGTTGTGAATGTAGGAGATATCCCAGGAGGAATACGGCAGAGCCGTTGTTGAGACCTCGAGACACCCGGTTGCAGCACACACCACTACTTCGGTGTCCGCGCCTGCGCCCAGCATGATCTGTCGCACGGCAACGGATGCGCCGCAGCCACCACAGAGGCGATGCCCGCCTACCAGACGTTCTTTAGTCTCCGAAAGTTGTTTGATATTAGCCATGATCTACCTCGTTCCCAGATAGCTGAGACTCTGATCAAGCTTGCCGGCAGCAAGTTCTTGCAGCTCAGCGTAAGCCTGATGAATAGCGTCCAGTGTGACATCGGCGCCGCCGAGGCCATAGATGTAATTGCGTGTGGGGATGAGCAGGCCCTCGCCGTAGAGCGCCGAGCGTACATCAAGGCCTACCGGGCCGTACTCGGCACCGAAGGCATCGCTTCTGTCGAGGATGCCGACGGCCTTGGCGCCCTTGAGAGCGGCTACCACTTCCTTGGCCGGGAAGGGACGATAGAGTCTGATACGAGCCACGCCCGCTTTGATTCCCTCGGCGCGCAGTTGCTCAGCTACCACGCGGGAATTGCCGGCAGCAGAACCCAGAACCACGAGGATGTAATCGGCATCATCGCACTTCCAGGCATCAACAAACTCAAACGGACGGCCGCTCACCTCTGCCCAGGCATCTCCGGCCTCCTGAATAAAAGGAGCCGAGTTGTCTATGGCAGCGCGCTGCGCCTTTTTGAGCTCAAAGTAGGATCCGCCCAGTGAGGCGAACATGCCGTGCCCCACGGGGCCCGGTCCGTTAAAGAGAGGATTCTCAGGAACCCTCTGACCCACATAGTCCAGCACGGTGGCGTCATCCATGAGCTCACAGCGCTCCATGGCGTGCGTGGTGATAAAACCGTCGAGCGTGGTCATCACCGGCAGTTGCACCTCGGGGTGCTCGGCCACACGAAAAGAGATGAGACTGTTGTCATAGGCCTCCTGCGCGGTTTCGGCAAAGAGGATGATCCAGCCGCTGTCGCGGCAACCCATGATGTCGGAATGATCGCCGTGGATATTGATGGGGGCAGAGAGTGCGCGGTTGGCGTTGGCCATAACGATAGGCAGACGCATACCGGCAGCGATGTAGAGTTCTTCCCACATCAGGGCGAGTCCCTGTGACGCCGTGGCGGTGGCTACACGGGCACCGGCAGCTGAAGCACCTACCGAGGCGCTCATAGCGGAGTGTTCGCTTTCTACCGCAACAAACTCGGTGTGCACACGGCCATCGGCCACATATTTGGCATAGTTTTCGACGATGGTGGTTTGGGGGGTAATCGGATAAGCGGCAAGCACATCCACAGCCGCCTGGCGGAAGGCCTCGGCTACCATCTGGTTACCGGTTGCAGCCAATACAGTTACGTCTGCCATCAGTTGCCTCCTTCCGAGCTGAGACTATCGGGTTCCGGAATCATTTCCAGAGCTTTAAAACGGCACTCGAGCACGCAGATGCCACATCCCTTGCAGTGGTCAAAATCAATGCCGGTCATCTTTTGATCCTTGACGAGAATCGAGGAATCAGGGCAATGCACCCAGCACAGCATGCAGTGAGTGCAGGCCTCTTCGTCCCACACGGGGCGATCACTGCGCCAGCCGCCGGTGATGTAGAGCATGGAGTTTCCGGCGTCGGTTACGATGCCGCCCGGCAAAAAGTCAGTGCTCTTCCAGCTGTCAAAATCTGACACGTCTTGATATGTTCTGGCTGTCTGGGTCATTTGCATACCACCTCCTGAACGGCTCGGTCAACCGAAGACAGGTTGGCATCGACGATTTCTTTTGAGAACTTCTTACCAAAGGTCTTGAGAAGATTCTCCTTGAGGGCCTCAACCGCTACCACCTTGGTGACATGCGTCAGGGCACCGACGATTGGCGTGTTGGGCATGTCGCGACCAATGGTGGCAAGCGCGATGCCCGAAGCATCCACCACGGCAATCGTGACACCCTCGGGTACCTGCAGGTCTGTGCGCACGGTGTCGGCATCTTTGGTGGTGTTTAAGAGGAGGATGCCGTTTGGTTTGATACCCTCCAGGATATTGACTATCGAAAGAAGGGTCTCGTCGAGCACCACCACGATGTCCGGGTTGACGATGTTGTTATGGAGCTCGATGGGCAAATCACTGATACGCGAATACGCTTTCAGTGGCGCACCGGTACGTTCCGGTCCGTATTCAGGCATTGCCTGGATATACTTGCCTTTTAATAGTGCTGTTTCTGCTAGCAATTTTGACGCCGTTACCGCGCCCTGCCCGGCTCGAGCATGCCAGCGGATCTCAATGAGATCACTCATAAACATTCCTCCTCACGCAGTTCTCTAGGATACTTGGTTCCTATGGGACTAGCTTTTCAGTACCGATTGGCCCACTTCAGGAATCATTCATTTCCGAAAAGCTCAATGACATGGCGGCAATTTTACTTCATAGTTGTAGTAAACAGGACTACAAGGCTGAAACAATGTCCCGTGTGGCCTTACTGGTCAGTGCGATGGTACGCTCAACGTCAATAGTCTTCCACTCGCCGTTTGAAAAGAGCACTTTTCCATCGACCATGGTCAGGCACACATCACTGCCCTGAGCAGAGAAAACAAGGTTGTTGAGTCTGTCGTGCGCCGGATGCATCCAGGGGCCCGTCGTGTCCAACAACACCAGGTCGGCCGCTGCGCCCGCCTTAAGAGAGCCGGCCTGGTTTCTGCCCTGAGAGCGCGCGCCGTTGATGGTTGCCAGGGCAAGAGCCTCGGGCACGGACACGCTGGCGGCATCGAGCGTACTCGCCTTGGCAAGCAGCGAGGCCAGATAGAGTTCCTTGAAGAGGTTGTGGTTGTTGTTTGAAGCCATGCCGTCTGTGGCGAGGCCGACGTTGACCCCGGCAGCCATCATGCCGCAAAGCGGCATGATCCCCGAGCCGAGCTTTGCATTGGAGCAGGGGTTATGGGCAACACTCACTCCCCTCTCTGCCAGCAGCTGCCAGTCTTCCGGCTCCGTCCACACCGCATGGGCAGCAGTGCAGGGCTGAGCAAAGAATTCGAGGGAGTCAAAGTATTGGGTTGGGGTGAGCCCTCCCCTGCGTGCCTTGGCCTCTTCGTGCTCTCTGGCCGTTTCACTCAGGTGTATATGGGTGTTGATCCCCAGCTCTCGTGCCTGCTGGCCCACCGCCTGCACCACGTAGGGATTAGAGAGATACTCCGAATGCACGAATACATCAAACTTGAGGCGTCCGTCGCAGGTGTTGTGATAGGTTTGCGCCAACGATGCAACCTCGGCCTTGCGAGGAGTATTCTCGTAGCGCTCTTCGGGGTCAAACGCAATTGCCCCGTAGCTGAGGTTTGCTTTTATGCCGCTGGTGCGCACCGCCTCGGCCCGCTCATGCGTAAAGTCGTACATGTCAGAAAAGCTCACCGTACCAAAGCGCAGCATCTCGGCGATGGCCAATTCAGAGGCCGGAAGCGCCATCTGTGGGGTCATCAACGCTTCAAAGGGAAATATCTTAGTGTTGAGCCACTGTTGGAGCGGGAGCCCCTCTGCGTAACCCCTCAGCAAGGTCATGGGAATATGTGTGTGGATATTGTAAAAGCCGGGAACCATCAAGCGGCCCTTGCCGGGTATCTCCTGCACGTTCTTATGGTCGAATCCGACGCTTTTGCGAGGATCATCAGGACCCAGGTAGCTTATCGTGGTACCTTCCACCAGCACAAAGCCCTGTTCAAGGGTAAACTCGCTTGAGAGGTAGTCGATGTTCGTAAAGAGCGTGTTCATGGAACCTTCCTCCGGTAGAGATTCTGCAGCCCCGCTCCACGACGCTCAAACGTCGCGAGGGCCCGGGGGATCCGGCTGGGCCGAACGGGTAGGACAACAGGGGGTCTGAGGACTGTTGCGGCCAGTTATCTCAGGGTAGTTGTATGTACTTGCGCTTGCCAACCTGGAGCACCGCGCCCTTGAGGGCGGCAGCGGCCACATTGTAGCTGCGGGCCTCCTGCGCCTGGCCTGCGATCTTCACCCCACCGTTGTCAATCAAACGCCGAGCATCGCTCGCCGATGAGGCCAGGCCGGTTTGGGTAAGCAACACGGGCAGATAGACCTCTCCGGCGGCATCCAACACCACATCTCCCTCATAAAGCTCGATATCCTCAGGGAGTTCGTGCAGCTTAAACACCTTGTCAAAGGCCTCTTCTGCCACTCTGGCTGCGTCGGTTCCCCAGTACTCGGTGACGATATTGGCTGCCAGCTCCCGTTTTGCTTTGTTGGGATGCAGGGTCTCGTCAGCAAGGGCAGCAAGACGAGCCTCGATCTCTTCAAGGCTAAACGAAGAGGTGAGATAAAAATAGCGGGGCATCAACTCGTCCGGTATGCTCATGACCTTGCCAAACATCTCGGCAGGCTCATCGTTGATGCCGATGTAATTGCCGTAGGATTTTGACATCTTCTGTTTGCCGTCGGTGCCTTCCAGGAGAGGCAGGGTCAGGCACACCTGCGGCTCCATGCCGAGCTTTTCCATCAACTCGCGCCCGGCCAGGAGGTTGAAGAGCTGGTCGGTGCCGCCAATCTCTACATCGGCTTTTATCACCACGCTGTCATAGGCCTGCATCACCGGATACAGGAATTCATGGAGCGCTATGGACTGTTCGTTCTTGTAGCGATTGGCAAAGTCATCGCGCTCAAGGGTGCGTGCCACGGTAAATTGCGAGGCAAGCTTGAGAATCTCCCCCAGATTAAGCGGCGTGAGCCAGCTGGCGTTCCAGGTGAGTTCGGTTTTGTCTTTGTCGAGTATCTTAAAGGCCTGATTCACATAGGTCTGGGCGTTTTCTGCTATCTGTTCAGGCGTCAGCGGCGGCCTTGTGGAGTTGCGCCCCGAAGGGTCGCCGATAAGCGCAGTGCCGTCGCCGATGATCAAGACCACCTGATGGCCCAGATCCTGCAGCTGGCGCAGCTTGCGCAGGGGCACGGCGTGGCCGAGATGAAGGTCGGGAGCGGTGGGGTCAACACCCAGCTTTACCCTGAGCGGTGTACCCTTTTTGAGCTTATCCTTGAGCGCTTGCAGTGGAACCACATTTGCGTCGCCGCTCAAAAAGACTTTGACTTGCTGTTCGATATCCAAGAAAACCCTCCAGAAGGTCGTTTTGTTACAGAAAAACCATTATAGGTTATGATTAGGCGCCGTATGATTCACAAAGAAAGGCGCACAAATGAAGGTCTTCGTTGCCGGAGGTGCCGGTTACATTGGTTCTCACACAGTCTATGAATTGATCCGCGCAGGACATGAGGTCGTAGTCTACGACAATCTTTCTACGGGCCGCCTCGGTGCCGTGCATCCAAAGGCGCGTTTTTATGAAGGCGACATTCTCGATAAAGGCCGCATCATCGAGGTGCTTAACTGCGAGCGTGCCACCGGTGCCGTTGACGTGGCCATGCATTTTGCCGCCAAGCTTATTGTTCCCGAGAGCGTGTCTCAACCCCTGGAGTACTACCACAACAATGTGGAGGGGCTGCGCCAGATGCTGGTGGCTCTCGTTGAGACAGAGGTAAAGAACATCGTGTTCTCCTCTACTGCCGCCGTGTATGGAGACTCTGAACGCGGCGAGTGTTTTGAGGACGACCTCACCCTCCCTATCAACCCTTATGGCGAAACAAAGCTGGCTGATGAGCGCATGCTCAAGTGGGCCGGCGAGGCGTACGGGCTCAACTCGTGCATATTTCGCTACTTCAATGTGGCCGGAGCCGATGCCACGCTCGAGATAGGATTGGACAAAGACCAGCTCACGCACCTTATTCCGCTCATTATGCAGGCTACCCTCGGACTGCGCGAAAAGCTCTCGATCTTTGGCAATGACTACCCCACACCGGATGGCACCTGCATTCGTGACTACATCCATGTGACCGACCTTGCAAAAGCCCATGTTCTGGGCGCCGAGTATCTCTATCAGCAGCAAGAGTCACTCCTGGTTAACCTGGGCAGCGGCAAGGGATACAGCGTAAAAGAAGTGGTGGATGTTGCCTCACAACTCTTTGACTTTGCCTACGAATACGCGCCGCGCCGCGCGGGTGACCCGGCAAAACTCACCGCAAATATAACAAGAGCCCGAGAGCAGCTGGCCTGGCAGCCGATTCTCGGGCTCAAAGATATGCTACAAAGCGACCACGACTATCGTCAGAAGCTTTTGGAAGTTTCCCGGTAAGTCGTAAATCGTAAGTCGTAAGTAGTCAGTAACTCAGCAGAAAACAATCAGGGGTTGGAGCCGCTTCCGCCTCCGCCGCCTCCGCCGCCGCCGATGGGACTCCCTCCACCCCCGGGCGGTTCAGTTCCCGGATCAGGCTTGTCGGGGTCAGTTGGCTTGTTCTTTTCCTCTTCTTCCTTCTTCTTTCGCTCTTCTTCTTCTTTCAGGCGCTTTTCTTCTTCTTCCTTGCGTGCTGCCTCTGCGGCCGCATCTTTTTCTGCCTGAGTCATAAAGGAAGCGTCTGCCTTATAGGTTGGCGCGGCAGCCGTTGGAAACGCTATGTATTCCGCGCCCTCGAGTGCCCGGTTCATGTATCTGCTCCAGAAGGGGCAGACCATCTCTTCTGCGGTATATCCGGTATTGCGCTCTTCGCGGCACGCAAGCCACATCGCAGTAGAGAGCTGAGGGGTAAAGCCAACAAACCAGGCATCGCGATAATCCTCGGAGATGCCGGTCTTGCCGGCAGCATCATGGCTATACAGTCTGGCCAGATAAGCGGTTCCGGAGCTGAGGACGCCTTTCAAGACCTCCGTTGCTGCACAAGCTATCTCAGGAGTGAGTGCCTGCACGCCCTCAACCTGGTGCTCATAGAGGATGTTTCCATCGCGGTCAAGAATCAGGGTGATGGGGGTAGGCTCAACATAGACCCCATTGTTGCCGATGGTTCCGTATGCCGATGCCATCTCAAGCGTGTTGACTCCCTGAGATCCCAGAATCACCGAATTTACCGGAGCCAGGTCGCTCTTGATGCCGCAGCGGTGAGCCACGTCAATTACCGGACCGGGGCCGATTGTTCTCACCACGCGCACAAAGGCGGTATTAGAAGACTTCCACGTGGCAGAAGCAAGGGTGAGATTGCCCAGGTTTGCGCCACCATAGTTGGCTACCTTCCAGCCTTCGTATTCGATGGTGGCCGAACCGGAGACCGGTGTTTGAGGCGAGTACCCCTGTTCGAGAGCCGCAATCATGCCAAAGGTTTTGAAGGAAGACCCGGGCTGGCGCCTCATGTCGGTTGAAGACGACCATTGATCGGTATAAAAATCCTTACCGCCACGCATAGCGAGAATGTAACCGTTACGTGGGTCTACTGAGGTCAGTCCCATTTCTACATCTGAAGCTACACCCTCTTCGCGTTCGGCACAGATCTCTTCGGCAAGAGCCTGCAGATTAAGATCGATGGTGGTATAGACCGTAAGACCGTTCTTAAATACGATATCCGTTGAGTATTGCTCCTCAAGGTAGTTGCGCACATACGAGGTAAAGTAAGGAACCCGGTAGATGCCGTCATCGGGCGTGTAGTTGATATTAAGATCAACCGTCGTATCCTGGGCCTCGCGGCATTGCTCTAAGGTGATGTAGTTATTGACATACATCCTTTCGAGGACATCATTGCGTCGGTTAAGAGCATTTTCGGGGTAGTAAACCGGGTTGTTATAGGTTGGTTGCTGAGGGATACCGGCGAGAAGGGCTGCCTCTGCAAGATTGAGTTCTGAGGCGGGTTTTGAGAAGTAGTGCTTTGAGGCAGACTGAATACCATAGGCTCCGTCACCATAATTGATGGTGTTGAGGTACATCATCAGCACGGTTTCTTTGCCATAGGCTTTTTCCAACTCGATTGCGAGGTAGATCTCGCGAACCTTACGCTCGATGGTAATGTCATTTGCCTCTGCGCTGAGCACCGTCTGGCGCACTAACTGCTGGGTAATGGTGGAGGCACCCTGGGTGCCGCCGCCCGTTAAGTCATTGACCATAGCACGGGCGATTCCGTAGAAATCAACTCCGTTGTGCTGCCAGAACCGCTCATCTTCAATGGCGATAGTGGCGTTAAAAACAGAGGGAGAAACCTGATTGGCGTCTACTGGCTCTCGGTTTTCCATATAAAACTCGGCAAGCAACGTGGTATGGTCGTTAGCGTAGACCCTTGTTTTTTCTGCCACATTGAAGTTCTCAAACTCGCTGATCGGCGGCACGTCTTGTAGCCATTTGTCTACCAGAGACATGGCGCCCGCTGCGCCAGCTCCCAGGATAAACAGCAGACCTACAAAAAATACCAGGAATACGAAAGAAGCTACCGGTTTCTTTTGTGTTGCTTTTGCTCTTTTGGTTCTCGATGCCATTAAACCTCCCTTAACTCCAAAAATAGTAGCAGTTTTGTTGTAAGAGCAATCCTCTTGTAAAAAAACTGACACTATGGCCTTTTTAGCACTTATTCTTTCTCCTGAAACCTTAATTCAAACAAAAACAAAGAATTTTGCAAAAAACCAATGAAGAGAGCTGTCTGTGATTATCAGAGTAATTGCCTTGGCGATTGTGGAAAAACCCCGAAGGGGAGTTTTTTACATGAGCCGGGGGTGAAGCTGGCGCAAGCCAGCGAGGGGGCAAGGCCCCCTTTATTGGCCCTTCCTGTTTCAATAAATAAAGCGGGGGTGAAGCTGGCGCAAGCCGGCGAGGGGGCAAGGCCCCCTCTGTTCCAGGCTGCTATTCAGCGCTCCACTGCTATTCGACCCTGCGCTGCCCTGCAGCAAACCAGCTCTCAATAATTAATACGGCAATTTTTGCTGCAA
>JAISPK010000018.1 GCA_031274985.1 Coriobacteriales bacterium
AGGGGCTCATGCTCTATCTCCTCCGTTGCCTTTTTGCTCCGCGCTCGCAGCAACATAGATGTCTTTTTGAAGGAACACCGAAGAAATGGTTCTGAAGAGTATCTTCATGTCGAGGGCAAAACCAAAGTGCTGAACATAGTAGATATCAAGGGTGATGCGATCGTGCCAGGCAATAGCGTTGCGTCCATAGACCTGCGCATAACCCGAGAGCCCCGGCTTTACCGTGAGCTTTTCGCTCTCTCCCTCAAAGTACAGCGCCACTTCGTCTTCCAGGTCTGGCCTCGGGCCGATGAAACTCATGTCCCCCTTAAGCACATTGAGTACTTGAGGCAGTTCGTCAAGACTCGTTCTTCGCAAAAAATTGCCTATTTTGGTTGCCCGCGGGTCGTTGGGATCGTTATAGGTTGAGCCGTCGCTCATCTTAAGATCAGGCGAATTCACCTTCATCGTGCGAAACTTATACATGATAAACACCTTGCGGTCTTTTCCGACACGCGCCGCATTATAAAAAACAGGCCCCCTGTCTTCAAAGAACACAAGGGGTGCAATAATCAAAATGGCCAGGCCAAAAAAAGGTAAGACAATAATACCGAGGATCAAATCAAGGATGCGTTTGACTACCCGCTCATACATCTAAGCTGGCACACTCCCTGTACGTGGCCTCAAATGCTTCGATGATGTACGCTACCTCTTCATCGGTCAGTTTTGTGTGAAGGGGCAGCGTTACCTGATTTTGATGCTGAGCAAGGGCTTGCGGAAAGTCTGCTATGTCAAAGCCGAGATTCTTATAGGCGGTGTGCAAAGGCAGTGGCTTGAAGTGAACATTGCAGGCAACCTCTCTTTGGGCCATACCCTCAATAAAACTGTTGCGGAACGCCTCCGTTGCGCCCGTCAGGCGCACCATGCAGAGATGGCTGCTCGAAACTGTCGCTTGCCCCGAGGCTTCATCAAAAAGAGGCTTGCACAGAACCTCAACGTTGAGATGCGCCAGGCCCCTTGCATAACTCTCAAGGACAACCCGCCGTCTTGCCAGCATGTCTTTATACCGTTTAAGCTGCGACAATCCGAGAGCTGCCACTACGTCAGTCATGTTGCATTTGTACAGTGGCGCAACGATGTCATATTCCCAGGAGCCTGCTTTTGTCTTCGCAAGAGCGTCCTTGTTTTGACCGTGCAGCGACAACAGCATGAGTTGTTTGTAGAGATACTCATCGTCGAGCCCCTCGCGGGGCTTCCACGTCAAGGCTCCCCCTTCACTGGTGGTCAGGTTTTTTACGGCATGAAAACTGAAAGCCGAAAAGTCGGCCACCGAGCCGCAAGGTCTCCCCTTATACAGAGCACCAAAGGAGTGAGCGGCATCCGCGAGCACCACGATTCTGCCAAAGGCCTCCTGCAGTGAGCCGGCCTTTGGCTGATACCGGGAGGCTGCTGCATCCAGCACGGTCTCCAGGCGGTCATAGTCACCCATATCTCCGGCAATATCTACGGGTATCACTACTTTAGTACGGGGGGTAATCGCCAGGGCAAGCTTATCGTAATCCATCTCATAAGAGCCCGGGGCCGTATCCACCAAAACGGGGGTTGCTCCCACATGGCAGATCACGCTCGCCGAGGCGGTGTAGGTGTAAGCCGAGGTGATAACCTCGTCGCCAGGTCCGATGTCCAAAAGGCGCAAGGCGCATTCCAGCGCGGCCGTTGCGGAGTTTAAGCAGGCCACTCGGGGGGTATTGCACCATTTGGCCAGCTCCTGCTCAAAGAGCTTTGTGCGAGGCCCGGTAGTGATCCAGCCACTGCGCAAGGCATCCACTACCGCTTGGATATCTTCTTCATTGATGTCCGGCGGAGAAAACTCGATGCGCATTGGGAACCTCCATACTCTAGGCTGTTACGGTTTACTGCTGCGTTTTTGCCTCAGCAGATCGGTTGTGTTGGCTGGTGCCTGCTGTTGCCGTGTGTGCTAGCCGGTAAAATCTCCGCCTACCACTACCAGGATATTGCCTTCAAAGGAGTAGCGGCCGAGCGAAGGTATGACCCGCCCGTATCCAATACGGGCCCGGATGTCCTCAGCTGCAACCCTGTCGGTATCGTCGCGATAGATAATGAGCGTCTCTGAGTACACGAGGGAGTTTGCGTTGCCGATTTCCCGTTGCTGATACCCGGCTAAGGCCAGCATGTCAGACACCGCCGTGGCAGCGCCACTGATGCCATATCCGTTGCGCACTGAAACAGCATAGAGATACGACTCTACCGATGAGTGTGCATTGGCCAGATTGTCTGTTGCTACGCCAACATTAGCTTTATAGCGATCGGAGACCTCTCCTTGGAAGGACTGCTCTGAATAGTCCGGATAAATGCCGGCATTGATCGAAGCGATTAGCTCCCTGGCTGCGTATTCATCTACCTCTACATACGAGATCTCGTCATACATCGCCAGATAACTGGGTATGGAGTAGGTGTGGATATTCTTTTCTTGCAGACCTCTCATTGACGAGGCAATGCTCGCGAGCTCATCGACCTTCAGACTGGTTGTGGTCATCTGGGCAATCTTGGTGACCGTATTGAAGATGGTGAGGGGATCTTCGGAAAGAACCTGCTTGGCAATGGCCTGCAGCAACGTGCGCTGATTAGCCTGCCGCTGAAAGTCGCCGATGTCGTATTGGCGGGAACGGGCAAAGACCAGCGCATGGAGGCCGTCCAGCACCTGCTCGCCGGCATAGACGTCAACGGGGGTAGATTCAAATGGCCAGGCATCCCAGTCGCCGATGATATCAAGCGGAACATCAACGGTTACACCGCCCATGGCATCAACGACCGATATCAGGCCGTTAAAGTCCACCTGGGCATAACCGGAAATCTCTACCCCAGTGAGCTCGGACACGGTCTGTATCAAAAAGGCGGGACCGGAGTACCCCCAGTCCTCATCCATCGAACCCCAGGCGTAGGCAGCATTGATCTTGTTCCATCCGTAGCCATCAAGATAGACCCTGGTGTCACGGGGAATGGAAACCAGCGCCGCTTCTTTCTTACCGGGATTAACGTAGGCCAAAAGGATGACGTCAGAGCGAAAGATACCGTTGCCGTCCTCATCAAAGTCGGTGCCCACCAAAAGCATCCAGAAGGGGTCTTCCGGTGCCTTGCGGTCTGCGAGGACATCCTGAAGAACGCCCATATCGAGTCTGTTGCCGGATAAATCCTTGCCGAGCATGTCGTTGAGGTACGCAACAAGCCCAAAGGCTGCGGTGGTGCCGGCAATGAGTAGCGCTACCAGTGTTACCGTAATGCCTATAAGGATACGTCGTTTGGTCGTTCGCTTTGAACGTTGTTTGGCGTAGCCGCCTTGACGGGCACTGCGGGAATATGATCCGGCATCATCGCTCATAGCCGAGCGCGCTGACACCAGGTTTATCTTGCTCTGATCTAACTTCCGGGAAGTTCTGTTGCTCTTGTTGTGTATTGCCATGCAAATAACCCTCATGTCTTATTCGAGCACTTGTGTTGAAAACTGATTATAGGTCAAGTTACCAGGGCTTTTCCGAACTGTTAACAGAACAATAATCTGTTAACCAAGGGTCCCGCCCCGCCTTACCCATGATGGATTGCTGCTCCGAGTCCCTGAAGCTTCTCAACCAAACCCTCATAACCGCGGTAGATATGCTCTACCTCAGAAATGTGGGAACTGCCTTCTGCATTGATTCCTGCTAAAACCAGCGCCGCGCCGGCACGAAGATCCGAGGCTTGTACCGGAGCACCGGAGAGTTGTTTTACCCCCTCAATCACTGCGTGGTGCCCCTCAAGGTGAACAGTGGCACCCATGCGCACGAGCTCGTCTACAAACATAAACCGGTTTTCGAAGATATTCTCGGTGATGACGCTCACCCCGTCTGCAAGAGCGGCAAGTACCATGAACTGCGGTTGCAGATCGGTGGGAAACCCGGGATAAGGAAGAGTCTGGATGTCGGTAGGCTTAAAAGCACCCTCATGGGTAACGGTGACGCTCTGGTGGGCAATATCCAGTACACAACCCAGTGCCTTGAGCTTTGCCAGCGGAATGCGCAAGTGCTCAGGATTGAATCCCTGTACCGTCACCGGCCCGCCCCCGAGAGCGCCGGCCACAAGAAAGGTTCCGGCCTCAATACGGTCGCCAACCGTGCGGTAGTCAGTAACCGGAGAGAAATCCTGCGTGCCCTGTATCGTTATTACCGGAGTGCCCTGCCCCTTTATCTCCGCGCCCATCGCAATGAGAAACTCTGCCAGGTCGCAGATCTCGGGCTCACAGGCCGCGTTCTCGATAACCGAGGTGCCAGGAATTGCCGAAGCCACAATCATGAGGTTCTCGGTAGCTCCCACCGAGGGGAACCCCAAAGCAACCCTGCCAGCTTTAAGACCCGAGGAGGGAACGCTTGCATTGATAAACCCGTGCTTGTTCTCAAAGGCAACCCCCAATGCTTCCAGACCTGCAAAGTGCAGGTCCATCTGCCTTGACCCGATCTGACAGCCGCCGGGCATGGCAACACGCGCCTTGCCAAAACGATTGATCAGTGGCCCGAGCACCGCGGTAGAAGCCCGCATTCTGTTGACCAGCTCATAGGGTGCCTCGTAGCAGCTGAGGTTGCTGGTGTCTATAGTGAGTGTGTTATTTTCTGCAATGACCGTAGCGCCAAGATGCCTGAGTACCTCTTCCATGAGGGCCACGTCGCTGATTCGGGGAACATTGGTGAGCGTAGTGGTACCAGAAGCCAGGATGGACGCAGCCATCAGCTTGAGAACAGAATTCTTAGCGCCTGAGACCTGTACCGTTCCGGTAAGAGTCTTGCCGCCTTCGACTATGATACGTTCAACTGACATGGAGACATTATACCTTCTCAAGGGAACGATGAAGTTTGTCGTTCCCGCGCTTCTCTGTCGTTCCCGCGATTCTCTGTCATTCCCGCGCTTCTCTGTCGTTCCCGCATCACCCTGACATTCCCGCGGAGGCGGGAATCCACAAGGTCAGTTTGCTTTTGTGCTGGG
>JAISPK010000060.1 GCA_031274985.1 Coriobacteriales bacterium
ATGGGCCTTGCTGCTCTCGGTACCGCACTGCTGGTTCCAAGACGCAGAAAGAGCAAAGTAACGCTGGGCTAATGCTTCAGCATAAACAAAGTTATCACGTATGCTCGAGGCGGCCGAATGGCCGCCTCGAGTCGTTTGAAGAGAATTAGATGAGCACCTCAAAAACCGCAATGTCTATCTCGCCGATCACCAGTTCGGCGATCTGAGGGATAAGCTCCGTGAAGTGTGCGCTTTTGCCGTGAACATCAAGAGTCTCTGCGTTTTCCCAGGTCTCAATGATCGCATAGGCTTCTGCGCTCTCGGTGAGTTTGCAGAAGTTGTAATTGATACAACCTTCCTCCTGCACCGTTGCCGCAACGAGTTTTTCAATCAGCGGGGTAACGTCGCCTTTGACCTCAGGCGCTATCTGCATGGTGGCTACTACTTTTAACATGGGCACGTCCTTTCAGGTATTGTTTTGAACAGGATAACCCAAAGAGAAGCCGCTGCGAGGGATTGTTGCTGAAAGACACCCCAGCGAGCACGATACGTTTACCCGCCGGCGGCCAGGGGGAAGAATCCCACAACGTCGCCGTCTTTGAGGCGGGTGGCAAAGCGCCGCTCTTTTTGAATACTTAAGCCATTGAGGGTTATGAGCATGGTCCTGGCAAGCTTGCAGGTGTCTTTGCCGTGACGTGCTTTAATCTGGCCGAGCACATCTCCCACCGTTGCGGCATCAAACCCCTCTGACTTTGCGCCGATGCCCTCGGCAAGGTCGGCTTTGTAGGTTGCGGTTATCTGTGCCATTGCTACCGCCCTCCTTCAATCCCCAGATTTCGCAGTTTCTTTGGCGTGGGGACACCCTGCTCGTCCCAGCCGCGAACCCGGTAGTATTTCTTGAGCATCTTTGCCAGGGGCACTACTGACCGGGGGTCGTTTGGATCCTGTAGCTCGTCAGTGAGCCGCCGGGGCAGCGAATCGTCCGCCGCACTGAGCCCTTCACGCAGACTATACAAACGCTCCAGGTTAAAACAGCGCTCTCCCATAAGGGCAAAGGTGCCGGTGTAGACGGGCAGGCCTGTAGCCAGCCGCGCTGCCTCAGCATGCGGAAAGAGGAACAAGGTATTAAAGCGCAGCGCCGAAGACAGACTAATTGTAAGGCTCATCATTGGCCCGGTACCGAGCAGGATGCGATTGACCGCGCGCACGAACCAATGGTTGGGGCCCAGGGAATAGAAGCCTGAGGGAATAAAGGTCAGAGCAGAAAACAGACAGCAGCCTGCCGAGGAAACAGCATCCAGAGCGTTTTGGATAAAAGCCGTCCACTGCGGCTTGGCAGCCGGGCTGTTGGGTCCCATCGACAAAACGTTGATACTCTCAAGAAGCGCCAGATACCCCCCGTTAAGATGGCATCCGCCACGGTTGGACGTGGCATAGCCCAGTCCCATGCCCACGCTTCGGCGCGGTTCATAGGAGGCGAGCTCGAGGCCCTTAGCGTGAATGGCATACTCCTCGCCACCGTATTGTGCCGCCAGCCACTTTACGCCCCGGGCAAGCTCCGCAGCGTCGCCCTCGCAACGGGCAATTCGGGGGATAAGATCAATTACGCTTTGCGTGTCGCCAAAGCGCACGCCAAAGTCCTTGCCGCCGTGTTCATGCAGCTCCATGGCCCAGGCGAGGGTGCCGGCAAGACTGATGGTGTCCATGCCCAGCTCGTCGCAGAGGTAGTTGATCTTGATAATGGCTTCCAGATCGCTGTTTTCGATATTGGGACCAAAGAGCCCCAGCGTCTCGTACTCCGGCCCCTTGATCACCTTGTTGGGATCATTTTCCAGTCGCACGCGGCGCTCACAACGGATAGGGCAGCTCACGCAGCCCTTATTGGTAGCCAGCACGGTTTCGGCCAGCGTCTCACCGCTCACCTTGTCAGCCTCAGCAAAAAAGCCGCGGGAGAAGTTGCGCGTGGGCAGACTTTCCGTGGCGTTGGCCTTGTTGATGATGCCGGCACTACCATAACGGGGAAGCGCGCTGCCGGTGGTGGGATGCGCCTTAAGGAAGCTGCTCCATTTGGCAACGTACTTCTTAAAGCCCTCTTTGTGATAGACGGGAATCTCCCGGCTCCTGCCCTTGCAGATAAGACCCTTGAGGTTCTTGGAGCCAAAGACTGCTCCGCCCCCACAGCGCCCGGCGATGCGCTCGCCGGAAGCCACACCGGCAAAGCTCACCAGGTTCTCACCGGCCGGACCGATGATAAAGGCGGCATAACCCTTGCCGAGATTTTCCTCGATCAACTGCTGCGTGTGGCCTACTTCACTTCCCCAGTACTCGGCACCATCGCGCAGGCTGATTACGTCTTCATTGATCTCCAACAAAACCGGCTCGGCAGCCGCACCCCGAATGACAATGCCGTCGTAACCGCTGCGACGCAGACTGTAGCCAAAAGGTCCGCCGCAGTTGGTTGAGGCGATACCTCCGGTGAGGACATTCTTAAAGCTCAGGTTAAAGCGGCTGCTCGAAGGCGCACCGGTTCCGTTCAAGGGCCCGGTGTTGATGATACAGACAGCCTCGGGCGCCAGAGCGTCGATCCCCGGCTCGGTGAGATCCAGCAAGAGTCGTGCTGCCAGCGTCTTGCCGCCCAAAAACAACCGATAATACTGTTCGCTTATGGGCAAGGGCTCTACCGTGCCGCAGCTCAGGTCAACGAGGGCGTAGCGCGGCAACGCTAACTTCTTATCAGACACCTTAGACATCTCAGAAATGCCCGCGGCCTCAGGCATCTCAGGCACGCCCGACATGCCCACGGCCTCAGACACGGATCTTCTCAATCACTCTACGCCAGCGCTCCCGGTTGTAAATCACCGGCACCGGATAGAGAGGGTTGGCCTCCTTGAGCGCCCAGGTTATCATCTGCTCAACATCCTCATCCTTGATAAAGTCAAAGCCTGCGGGAATCTGCATATGCTCGTTCAAATACTTGATGTTCCAGATAAAGGCTTTGGCAGCAGCCTCGTCCGGAGTGGTGTCATCCGCTAGACCTGAGACCCGCGCCAGGGTGGCGAGCTTGCCATGGACCTTTGTGCCGTAGTCCTCCAAAACGATGGGCAGGATAACCGCGTTGGCCAGTCCGTGCGGCGTGTTGTAGAGCCCGCCCAAAGTATGGGCAATAGCATGGATGTTTCCCACGCCCGCACGCGTAAAGGCAAAGCCGGCCTTATAGGCAGCCTCAAGCATTTCTCCGCGCGCCTCGACATTGCCGCCATCCTGGTAGACCAACTCAAGATTCCGGGCGATAAGAGCCGTGGCATCCAGGGCAAAACGCTTGCTTTCAGCGGTGTTGTAAGTCCAGCAGAGATACGCTTCTACCGCATGAGTGAGCGCGTCCATGCCGGTGGTGGAGGTTATATGAGGCGGTAGCCCCAGCGTAAGCTCCGGGTCGAGGATCGCATAATGCGGAATGAGCGACAGATCCATGATGCTGTATTTATGATGGGTAGCCGAGTCGGTGATGAGCGCGGCAATAGTGGTTTCAGAGCCGGTGCCCGCCGTAGTGGGAACCGCAACAAAAGGAGCAATGCGCCCCAGCACCTTAAAGAGCCCCTTGAACTGCTGTATCGTTTTGCGCGGACGCTTCACCCGAGCCGCAGCCCCCTTGGCAGCATCCATCGAAGAGCCGCCGCCAATGGCGACAAATCCGTTGCAGCCACTTGAGCAATAGAGATCATAGATCTCGTTGACCATGTCGGTTGTGGGGTTGGGCTGCACCTCGCTGTAGAGCGTATAGGGCATGTCCTGCTCTTGCAGCACCTCGAGGATACGGGGTGCTATCCCTGCGGCCATCAGCCCCGGGTCGGTAACCACCATGGCTCGGGTTACGCCGTCTTTGGCAAGAATGCCGGGAATCTTCTTTATGGCACCGGCTCCCTTTATGGGAAGTGCCTTGCGCCAGGGCAGAACCCGAGCGCCGAGGTTAAAGAAGAACTGAAAAGTCCTGTACCAGGCATTGACAGCAGGCATGAAGGCCCCTTTCTCAAGCGGTTTATCAGGATTATAGCAGCTTCGTTTGCTGGTTAACTGAGAACGCGGGCGATGGCTTTGTGCCAGCCGTCGAGGTGCACCTGTTGCTGCTCAGGAGACATTTGAGGAGAAAAGGTCCTGTGTTCTTTGCTGGCAACGAGCGCACGCAGTTCTTCTTTGCTCCGCCAGACTCCAGCGGTGAGTCCTGCTAAAAAGGCAGCCCCCAGTGCCGTGGTCTCGCTGCTTTGGGGGCGGACGATATCCAAACCGAGCATATCGCTTTGGAATTGCAGCAAAAAGTCGTTGGTGGCAGCACCACCGTCAACCTTGAGGCTCTTCAGGCTAAGCGCGGTGTCTGCCTGCACTGCCTCAACCAGATCACTGAGCTGAAAGGCCATGGCCTCGAGCGCCGCTCTCACGATATGGGCTTTGGTGGCTCCCCGGGTGAGACCAAGGATGGCGCCACGGGCGTCCATGTCCCAGTAGGGGGCACCCAGACCGGTAAAGGCCGGCACGATATGTACGCCTGCAGTGTCCGCCACCGACTGCGCAAGGAGTTGGGTCTGCGCTGCGGTGTCGATGAGTCCCAGCTCGTCGCGGAGCCACTGTATCAAGGCCCCTGACACAAAAACACTCCCTTCCAGAGCGTATTCCAGCGGCGTGGAGCGGAGAGCGCCCGAAGCAGCAGCATCCAAGGCAACAGGAGCACCCGGCGCGAGAGTGTCTAAGGCAGCAGGAGCCCCCGGCGCAGAAGCGGCCATCGTGGTAAGCAGCTGGTTGGTAGAAAGCGGTGCCACGGTGCCGGTATGCACGAGCATAAAGCAGCCGGTTCCGTAGGTGTTCTTGGCCTCTCCCGGCAAGAAACAGGCCTGGCCAAAGAGCGCCGCCTGCTGGTCTCCGGCTACACCACAAAGGGGGATACCGGCAGGGATAGACGGGTGTGCAGTGTATCCGTACAAAGCTGCTGAGGGACGTACCTCGGGCAGGATCTGGGCCGGCACGTCAAAGAGCCGGAGCAGCCACTCGTCCCAGCAGCCTTTATGAATGTTAAAGAGCATGGTCCTGGAGGCGTTGGTATAGTCAGTGGCGTGCACGGCGCCGCCGGTAAGCTGCCAGATGAGCCATGAATCAATCGTGCCAAAGGCCAGTTCGCCGCGCTCGGCCCGTTTGCGCACGCCGGGCAGGGTATCGAGCAACCACTTTATTTTTGAGGCAGAAAAATACGCATCGGGCACCAGGCCGGTGCTCATACGGATACGCTCGTACACAACAGGGTCGCTCGTGAGCTCCTCTATCATCTTTGCCGTGCGACGGCACTGCCAAACAATGGCCGGGGCAACCGGCACTCCGGTTGCGCGGTCCCACAACACCGTGGTCTCCCGTTGATTGGTGATGCCAATACACCTGATTTGAGCAGGGTCGATGTTCTCAACCACCAAGGCCTCGGTGATAGCCGCCAGCTGGCTCGAAAGAATCTCAAGGGCATCGTGCTCCACCCAACCGGGCTGGGGATAGTACTGGTTAAAGGCGTTTTGTCCGGTGGCAAGGATCTGCGCCCGAGTATCAAAGATGAGCGCGCGCGAGGTAGTGGTACCTTGATCAAGAGCAAGAATGAGGTCTTTTGACGGAGACATAGGCACCTGGCGTTTCGTGGTTAAAGGCGAGCTGCTTAACTGAACAGTGAGCTAGACGATAGGAATCATAAAGGTTGAGAAGGTCTCTCCTTTTTCGTTTATTTCGGCATAGGTAAAGGTGGGGTTTGCCAGGTTTGCCGGATACTGGATCACCACATCAAAGGTGACCGTCTCCTGGCTGTACAGCGTAAAGTCGGTAGGCATCATAGTGGAGGTGAAAGGATTGAGCGGATAGAGGGCTTCCGACAGAGAGTCGTCGTTCACAAACCAGTCAAAGGTGCCATATTGCTGCGGAGACCCATAGGTATTGGTCAGGGTTATGCTTGCAATTACCAGCGTGTTGCCCTTGGTGGCCGCGTAGTCTTTGTAAACAGAATCGGTTTTAAGGGAGTTAACGGTAAAGTTGAACCAGTAAGCAGCATATTCCGTGCCCACAATACCGGTGACATTGCCCTCAAGCACCTGCGCTCCATTGCTGTCCGGGCGATGTGCGCCATTGCAGGCAGTCAGTACCGGCGTTGTTGCTATAAGCACCGCTATGAGGAGCGCAGCAAAAGCCGTCCTTGATTTCCGCATGTTTCCTCCAAGCACACAAAAAGGACTATCCTGCTGGTTGCCAGGTTCCTTTTTTGAACAGTTTGTGGTGGAGATGATGGGGTTCGAACCCACGACCTATAGCTTGCAAAGCTATTGCTCTCCCAGCTGAGCTACATCCCCACAGCGTGAAGTGCACTCAGTTTAGCATAAGCAAAGGTTGGTTCATACCTGAGAAGAGAGTAAATTATCGAGAGCTTCTTCTCACAATGAGGTCGGCGCCCTCAAAGTTGTCTCCCATGGATGCGTCATAGACCTTAAAGTTGTTTTTGCCGGCATACTTGGCGTGGTACATGGCAACGTCAGCAAAGATGATGAGATCCTCGTAGTCGGTTTCCATGGAGGGGAAGAGCGAGATGCCCATGGAAAGCCCGATATCAAACTCCAGGATAAACTCGAGCAGCTCCGGGTGCACCGAAAAAGCCTCGAGAATCGATTGCGCGTAAATGGTTGCATCCTCAGTGGTAGCGATGCCCGGCAGAAGCTGCAAGAACTCATCTCCACCGATGCGGGAGCTCAGGGGTTCCAGGGTGTGCGCCCTCACCAAAGGACTCTGCAGGGCAAAAGCATTGATAAACGTGGCAATCTGACGCAGCAGTACATCGCCTTTATCGTGCCCCGCCCGGTCGTTGACCGACTTGAAGTTATCCAGATCAAAAAACACCACTGCAAAAGGCTCTTTGGTGTGCTCAAGGGGGCCGATGATTCGCTTGAGGTAGCTAAAGAGATAATTTCTGTTGGGAAGGCCGCTGACAAAGTCATAATTTGCCAGCTCAAAGAGACGCTTCTGTATCCGGGAGTTCAGGCGTATCAGCAAAAAGAGGACAAAGAGCAGCAGCACCATGATGACGCTGGTAGACACGATCAAAACCGTGGTATAAAGCCGGGTGGTGTCGTGGTTTCGCTCGATGAATAAATCGGAGAAGTCGGTGGCCACAATGCCTACCTGTACCCCCTTGTTGTCATACAAGGGAACGGCGCCCGTGTTAAACGAGCCCCATTCATCATTGACATTGGCGATGCCCGCAGAGGGTATGCCGGCAAAAGCCTGCTCGTGCACCGGAAACAGCTCGTAGGGAGTAAAGATGTCGCGTGCGTCTACCGCATCTGAGTCGGTGTCAAAAACAAAGTAGTACGTACCATTGATTTCTTTGAGAGCATAGATATAGGCGCCGTTGATGTAGCGGTTGAGCGTCTGGAGCTCTGCGTCTACCTTGATCCAGGCGTCCCAGTTAGCCTCAATGTCTTCCGGTGAATTTATGGCTTTGAACAACTCGATGTTCTCGGAGATGATCTCCCGCGCGCTGATACTGCTGGCGATGAGCTCTGCCTTGACGCTGTCGATAAGGACGTCTTCGGTCTCGGCATTGCTTACGAGGGTGAGATAGATGGTGGCCGAGAGGGCGATAATCACGAGGGCAACAGCAACACCAAAGCCACTCAAGAGAGGCGTAGGAGTTATGACCCCTTTAGTACCAAAGTCTCTGGTAGCAACCACGTACCCTCCCCACTATGCATGATGATCTTGCCCTACTTGAGATATACCGGTAACACGGAAAGCACGGTGTCGCATTTTTCAATAAACGCCCTGGCGGCTACTCGGCTCACGCCAGGGCGTTTATTTCAAAGAACTGGTGGGCCCAACTGGATTCGAACCAGTGACCTCACGGTTATCAGCCGTGCGCTCTAGCCAACTGAGCTATGGGCCCAAAAGCGCCCGATAAACTTCAATCCAGTAGGACACCCAGGCTTAGAGAATATAACAAAAAACCTAAGATATGGCAAATGAAAACGTTTTTTGTAGGCATGACCGGCAGATTTGTAGCAAAGCCCAAAGTCAGAGGGTGCCTTCCCGGCCCGAGGAGTTGCCCTGCGGAGCAATCAAGACAACGACCTCACCCTTGAGCGGCCGTCCGCTTGCGATGCGCTTTGACAGAGCGTCCTGCAGCTCTTCCGCGGTGCCGGAGAGCACCTCTTCATGGAGCTTGGTGAGCTCCCGGGCCATGGTTACCTGACGGGCTGGCAGCACAGACGCAAGTAACTGGAGGGTTTTAAGTACGCGATGCACCGACTCGTAAAAGACCAGCACCGTGTCCTGCAGCTGGCTCACCTCATCAAGAAGTCGTTTGGCAGCGCCGGACTTACGAGGAAAATAGCCGCCAAAGTAGTGGTTGTGTGCCTTGATGCCACTGGCTGCCAGAGCGGTGGTGAGCGCAGAAGCACCGGGAAGCACCTCCAGGGCATAGCCGGCTTCTCTCACCGCCGCAACCAGAAGGCCGCCGGGATCCGAGATAGTGGGCATACCCGCATCACTTACGTAAGCAAGGTGCTTTCCTTCCTCAAGCTGGGCAAGAAGGTCAGGGAGCAGCTCGGGCAGTTTATGGGCATCTGCACGACGCAGCGGGGTTTGCAGCTCAAAACGCGTCAGGAGCTTGCGGGTAACGCGGGTGTCTTCGCAGTAAATGACATCTGCACTGCCGAGGGTCTCCAAAACGCGCAGGGTAATATCGCCCAGATTGCCAATAGGGGTGGCGCAGATCGAAAGAAGTCCCCCTGTGTTTTGTCCCACCAGGGCTCCGCAGTCCACGGCGCTGCTGTTGACGACCTTTTGGTTGGCAAGCACGTGGAAGGGACTTATCTCCAGCAGAGGGGTCACCACAAAGGCTCTGAGTAGAGCCTGCGGGTGCGGCAGGGTCAACCGGGGATCATCCATCACCACGCCCTCAATATCTATGATGTCAAGATCAAGCGTGCGTGGCCCAAAGGGAAGGTAATCCTCACCCTCGCGTACACGACCGAACTCCCGCTCAAGAGCCTGAAGTACCTCAAGAAGCTCAAAGGGCGGCAGCTCTGTCTCAAGCAGGGCAACCGCGTTTTTGAAGAGGGGCTGATCTTCCACCACAGCAGGCTCAGAGGTATAGGTAGCACTTAAGGCCAGCAACTCAATACCGGGCGCATCAGCAAGACGCTGCGCTGCATCAGCAATCATGGCAGCGCTGTCGCCCAGATTAGACCCTAAAGAAATCACCGTTTTGCGTTTACTCATAGACAGCATTCAACACCTTGAGGGCCATTACGGTAGGCTCAACATCGTGAACCCTCAGCACGCGGGCTCCCTGAGAGGCTGCAAACAGGGCCGCAGCAACCGAGGCCGCAACGCGTTGAGCCGGGACTTCTTCACCGGTTAGCATGCCGAGGAAGCGCTTGCGCGACCAGGCAGCCATGAGAGGATAAGCCGGAGAGCCCAGATTGGCAAAGTGTGCCGTGTTTTTCAGAAGCAGCAGGTTCTGTTCGTAGTTCTTGCCAAACCCGGGGCCAACGTCGAGGCAAATACGTTGTCTCTTAACCCCGCTCTCTACCAGTGCATCTGCCTGGCTAAGCAAAAAATCGCTGACCTCGGCAACTATGTCATCGTAGCGGGGACTTTCTTGCATCGTCTGCGGCTTGCCCTGCATGTGCATAACAACGCAACCGGCCTCGCTGCTGCCGGCCAGCTCCCGCATGGAAGCATCGGTAAAACCGGTGATGTCATTGATAATCGCTGCCCCTTCTTCCAGGCAGGCCTTTATCACCGGCGGGTGACGGGAGTCTACGGACACACAAACCCCTTCGCGAACAAGCACCTTTACTACAGGCAGTATCCGGGCCAGCTCTTCAGGCGCCGCGAGCTCGCGGGAACCGGGCCGCGTGGACTCTCCGCCCACCTCAATGATATCGGCACCTGCCTCCAACAGGGAGTTGGCATGGAAGAGCGCTTCAAAGGTGTTGCTATAGCAGCCACCGTCGCTAAAAGAATCAGGGGTAACATTGAGAATGCCCACAACCAGCGGCTGCGTTTGTTCAAAGAAAAAAGAGCCGCAGTGCCAGGTGAAAAGGGAATCGGACACGCTAAACTCCATTCTGCCGCTCGGTGATACTTCGTTACTCTGCCGCCTCGAGGCAGCCCACATCGAGCAGCTAGGTACCTAAGATGAGATTGAGTGCCTCGGCACGGGTTTTTTGGGACGACTCAAAAGCGCCCCGCACCGCAGAGGTCATGGTTTTTGCGCCGGGCTTCTTAACGCCGCGCATGCTCATGCAGAGGTGCTCAGCTTCTATTACCACGATAACTCCGTCCGGCTCCAGATACTCAACCAGCGTGTTGGCTACCTGGCAGGTGAGTCGCTCCTGCACCTGCAGACGCCGGGCAAACACATCAACGGTTCGTGCGAGCTTCGAGAGGCCGCAGATCTTGCCGCTGGCACCGGGGAGATAGGCTACGTGCGCAAGACCAAAGAAGGGAACAAGGTGATGTTCGCACAGCGAGTAAAAGGGAATGTCCTTTACGAGTACCATCTCGCGATGGCCTTCTTCAAAGGTCACCGCAAAGAACTCCGCGGCGTTTTGGTGCATGCCCTGGAGCACTTCTTCGTACAAGCGGGCTACCCGGGCAGGTGTTTGCAGCAGACCTTCTCGGTCGGGGTCTTCCCCGACGCCTTCGAGGATGAGACGCACACCCTCTTCGATCTTTGTTTTGTCAAGCATCAGTATCCTTAAGATCAGGAGTTGGTTCTGTTTCTTCAGGGAGATCGGCAGGCTCAGCGAGGTCGGCCGATCCGACGCCTTGCGGAGACTCTGCGGGTTGTGCAGAAGGCTCTTTGTCCGCCTCAGGGGCCGGCTGCTGTTCGCCTGCAAGGTCTTCCAGGCGCACCCTACCGGAGAACACGTCTTCAAGGGAATAGCGCTTGCCGTCAGACTTAACAGGCAGGCCGTCAGGGCCAGTTTTACCGCTTTCTAAACCCAGTGTCTTTGGCGCACCAGAGCCGCTCTGTCCGTCCTGTGCCTGAGCAGCAAGTGCTGCCGCTTCTGCAGCAGCCTCTACTCGTCTGCGCTCGTCTTCTTCTTCCTGCTTTTTAAGAGCCTCGGCCTTGCGAGCCAAAATCTCTACTTCATTCTCTAGATAGGTGTCCCAGGTATTGTTGAGCAGGGCTTCAAGAGCCTCGCCATCAACGGTCTCCCGCTCCATCAGCACCTTGGTCATGAGCTCCATTTGCTCGCGGCGCTCGTCGAGCACAACGGATGCCCGCTCGTGGGCTTTGCGCATGATCCGGGCAACCTCGTCGTCAATACGACGGGCGGTTTCGTCTGAATAATCCGGTGTGGCGCCATAGTCGCGGCCCAAAAACACCTCATGGTTGGCATCGCCGTACACCTGAGGACCCAGCTCCTCGGTCATGCCATAGCGGGTGACCATAGAGCGTGCCATTTTGGTTGCCCGCTCCAGATCGTTGGAGGCCCCGGTGGTGATGTCATTGCAAAACAGCTCTTCTGCCACGCGGCCGCCAAGGAACACCGCCAGGTCATCGTACATCTCTTCACGCGAGTTTAAGAAGCGATCCTCGCCCGGGAGCGAGAGCGTGTAGCCCAAAGCCCGCCCGCGGCTGATAATCGAGATCTTGTGCACGGGATCCGCGTTCTCCAGCACGTGCCCCACCAGGGCGTGACCGCTTTCATGGTAGGCAATGATGAGCTTCTCTTTTTCGGTAATGACCCTGCTTTTGCGCTCCGGCCCGGCAATCTCGCGCTCCATAGCCTCGGAAAGCTCGGTCATCGTGATAAGTTTTTTGTTCTTGCGGGCGGTGAGCAGAGCAGCCTCGTTCATCAGGTTTGCCAGATCTGCGCCGGTAAACCCGGGGGTCAGCTTGGCAAGGGCCTCCAGGTCTACGCTGTGAGCCAGGGGCTTGCCTTCAGAGTGTACCTTGAGTATCTGCACGCGCCCTTTGAGATCAGGTCTGTCTACAACGATCTGTCGATCAAAACGACCGGGTCGCAGCAGTGCCGGGTCAAGAATGTCCACACGGTTGGTGGCGGCAATCAAGATAACGGAGGAGTTCTCCTCAAAGCCGTCCATTTCTACCAGCAGCTGATTCAAGGTTTGCTCGCGCTCGTCGTGTCCGCCACCCAGGCCTGCGCCTCTCTGGCGGCCAACGGCGTCAATTTCGTCGATAAAGATAATCGAAGGGGCGTTTTCCTTAGCCTTCTCAAAAAGATCGCGGACCCTCGAGGCACCCACGCCAACGAACATCTCTACAAAATCCGAGCCGGAAATGGAGAAAAACGGCACACCGGCCTCTCCGGCCACCGCGCGGGCCAGCAGCGTTTTACCGGTACCCGGGGGGCCCACCAGCAAAACACCGCGGGGAATCTTTGCGCCTAATTCAAGAAAGCGCCCCGGGCTCGAGAGGAATTCCTTGATCTCCTGTAGCTCTTCAACCGCCTCGTCTATGCCGGCCACGTCAGAGAACTTGGTCTTAGGACGTTCTTCGATGGCCTTTTTGTTTTTTGTCTTACCAAAGTTCATCTGGCGGTTATTGGCGTTGTTGAATTGCGTGAACATGACAAAGACAAATATTCCGATGAGCAGCAGCGGCACGACATACCAAAGGATGTTGGTCCAAAAACTCGGGTCGGAGATAGTCACGTCATAGCTGATGTTGGGGTGCGAGGCCATCAGTCCGTTGAGCGTGTCCTCGCCCACAAACGTGGCAACAAAAGCGCGCGACTCGCCCCCTGCGGAACCGTCGTCAACAAGATAGTAGCCCGAAAGCGAGCCGCTGGCAGCGTTATAGGTAACCTCGGTTACCTTGTTGTCTCCTACGGCAGCAACGAACTCACTGGTGGTGAGAGTTTCAGGCCGCGATGCTTCCCGCCCCATGCTGTTGAGCTGAGAGCCAACGAGGAATACCAGCACTGCTGCCAGAATTCCGTAGAGTATCCAAGTCCTGGCTTTAGGATTCTTCACGAACTATCCTTTTCTTTTATCTACAACCCGTAACATTTTACTGTATATGCACTAGGTACTGTGCAGCAGCCTTCGTTTTTACCAAGCGAGAAGCCGTTGTTATTCATAAACGGACGGATCAAGCACTCCAATAAAGGGAAGATTGCGAAAACTCTCGTTATGATCGAGACCATACCCCACAACAAACTCGTCGGGACAGGTGAGACCAATATATTTGCAGTTGACGTTTGTCTGCTGCTTGCCTTCTTTAAAGAGAAGGGTTGCTACCTCTATCGAAAGCGGGTTTCTGCTCTTAAGGTTTTTGAGGAGGTACGTGAGCGTGAGCCCGCTGTCAAGGATATCCTCAACGATGATGACGTGGCGACCTTCGACCGAGGCATTCAGGTCTTTGATAATGCGAACAACGCCCGAGCTCTTGGCTCCGTCACCGTAACTCGACACCGCCATAAAATCGATCTCAACATGGCCCTCAATGGCGCGCGCCAAATCGGCCATAAAAACGAAGGCGCCCTTGAGCACGGTTACCAGTAGTATCTTCTGGCCGGCATAGTCGCGAGATATCTGCGCGCCAATCCGCTTGACGGCCTCCTGGATTTGCTCTTCGCTAAAGATAACGCTGCTGACCTGTGGGGGCAGCACGGCCGCTTCTGTATTTTCCATAGTGCCAAAACTCCTTAGGTTATAAGGGGCTGCTTAAACAAGGATTGCTCTGAATAAGGCGAAGAAGCGCCCCACCAAGTTGCAACTGTTTTTGAGCCTACGAGTCCAAACACGTATTGTATCTGTTCTGGCGCGCCAACACAGGGGAAAGGCCCAAGATGGTTACAAAACAGACATAAAAAGACAGCGGGAATTGCGGATTTTGGGCACTTAGTGGTTCCTCGGATCATGCCGGGGTGGTTTAGCCTTTTTAAACTGCAGGCTTCCGCGCACGTTGCGCACCTCAATGCCGCCGGGTATCTGACAGGCAAAACCGGTTCTGGCTCCCTCGCGAGCGATGAGATTGACATGCTCAAAGGTAATGCGCGCCTCGCAGGCAAGCTCGTCAATAGCCTGATTGCAGGCCAGATATATGGCGCGCCGCAACAAGGGAAGGGGAGCGGCGAAGGAGTCTTTTGACAGCGGCAGCAGACGGGCAGCCTGTTCGTCCAGCCAGGCGCTTTCATCGGCGAGCAGGTCAGCGGTGCGGTTAAGACCCTCAACAATCCGGGGATTGCGCTTTGTCAGCAACGGCATGAGTTCGTGGCGCACAAAAGCCCGTGAATATGCTGTGTCGAGATTGGTAGCATCCTCTCGCCAGAGGTATCCGTCTATGCAAACGTTTTGAGCAACGAGCCAGCGGCGCAACTCCTCTTTTGTGCAGTTGAGCAGAGGGCGCACTACACAACCATTACGCGCGGGAATAGAAGACAAAGAGCCGCTGCCTCCTCCTACCAGCAAGCGTTGAAGCAAGGTTTCTGCCCGGTCATCTGCGGTATGGGCGGTGAGGATGCAGGACAGAAGGACGGTTGCTGACAAAAGGGGAC
>JAISPK010000095.1 GCA_031274985.1 Coriobacteriales bacterium
AAAGGGGACGTACCTTGTGTCTTGTTGGGCAACTGGTTTTCCCAACAAGACACAAGGTACGTCCCCTTTTGTCCTGGTACGTCCCCTTTTGTCAGAACCTCCCCGTTCCTTCCGTTCTAGGTGATATCCCACTTGCTATATAATGACTTGTTCGTGCGATACGTACCCAATCAAGGAGCATCAGTGGCAAGTAACGACTATAAAGATACGATGAATCTTCCCCAAACCGACTTTCCCATGCGGGCCGGCCTTACGCAAAGTGAGCCCAAGCGCCTGGATAAGTGGAAAGAGATGGATCTCTATCACCAGGTGGTAGCCAAGAATGAAGGCAATGAGCCTTTCGTTTTGCACGACGGGCCGCCTTATGCGAATGGTCCCATTCACATGGGACACGTCTTTAACAAGGTCTTGAAGGACATCGTGGTTAAGTACCATTCGCAGCGCGGCTATTACTCTCCCTATGTCCCCGGCTGGGACTGTCACGGCCAACCTATCGAGCACCGGGTGGAAGTCACGCTTGGTCCGGAGAAAATGGCCAGGATAAACCAGCCCACCCTGCGCCGCCTCTGTAGAGAATACGCAGAAAAATACGTCAATATCCAGCGTGATGGCTTTATCCGGCTTGGTGTGTTGGGAGATTGGGATGATCCCTATCTCACCTATGCCCACTCCTACGAGGCGGGTAATGTCGAGATCTTCAAGCAGATGTATGAGACAGGCGCGATCTATCGCGGGCGCAAGCCCATCCATTGGTGCGCGCACTGCCACACCGCTCTGGCCGAAGCCGAGATCGAGTACGGCGACGAACAATCGCCCTCCATCTACGTTGCCTTTAAGGTGCTGGAGTCCCAAAACGCTGCCCTGGCAGCCTTAACCGGCTCAAACGAACTGCTTGATGCCTGGATACTCATCTGGACCACCACCCCGTGGACCTTGCCGGCAAATACCGGCGTGACCCTGGCCGACGGGGCTCACTATGTTCTCCTGGAGCTTGAGGGCAACAAGAATTTTGCCGGCAAGAAGCTTCTGGTTGCCGAAGACCTGGTAGAGCAGGTGGTCGCTGAGCTGGGAGCCGAAGGATACGCTCTGTGTAAGAGCACTGACGGGCAGACCCCCTGGCGTGCAAAAGGCAGAGACCTCCTGGGCCTCACCTATGCACACCCCATTCACGACGACAGGTGTGGTCGTGTGGTCACCGGCGCCCACGTAGAGCTTTCCACCGGAACCGGCGCGGTGCATACTGCACCCGGTCACGGCCAGGAAGACTACCTTATGGGGCAGGAGTACGGCTTAGAGCTCCTCATGCCGGTAGACGACAACGGGGTTTTTGACAAGGGCGGCGGACCCTTCGCCGGCATGCCGGTCAAGGAGGCCAACCCTACAATCATCAACTGGCTCGATGAGCGCGGCAGCCTCATTGGCCAAAAGAGCATCACACACTCCTATCCTCATTGCTGGCGCTGCCATAACCCGGTGATCTTCCGGGCAACCTACCAGTGGTTCGTCAGTATGGATGCCACCGGCATCAGGGCAAAGGCCCTCGCCGAGATCGGCAAACTCAACTGGTATCCCACGTGGGCCTCCAACCGGATGCGGGCAATGGTCGAAGACCGTCCTGACTGGTGCATATCGCGCCAACGTTCCTGGGGGGTGCCGCTGCCGGTGTTCTCCTGTGGTAACTGCGGCGAGATCGTTGCGACCCCCGCCACCTTTGACGCAGTCATCGCGCTCTTTGAGCGCGAGGGTGCCGACAGTTGGTTTACACTGAGCCCCTCCGAGTACCTTCCTGCGGACACCACGTGTACGGTCTGCGGCGCTGACGTACACCAGCTGATACCCGAGAAGGACATTCTCGATGTATGGTGGGAGAGCGGTGTTTCGCATACGAGTGTTTTGCGCAAACGAGACTATCTGGGAGCACCTGCTGAGCTCTATCTCGAGGGCTCCGACCAGCATCGCGGCTGGTTCCAAAGCTCGCTGCTCACCAGTGTTGGCGCTTACGGCGCTGCCCCCTTCAAGGGCATCATGAGCTGCGGTTTCATTACCGACGGTGAAGGCTACAAAATGAGTAAGAGCCGCGGCAATGTCGTCGATCCTGCCGAGGTGATGGAAAAATTCGGCGCTGATGTGCTGCGCTTGTGGGTGGGGTCGATTGACTCCTCCACGGATGCCGGCATCGATGACGAGATCATCCAGCGTACCAGCGAGTCGTATCGACGTATTCGCAACAGCCTGCGCTTTCTCTTGAGCAACCTCTACGATTTTGACATGAGCACCGATGTAGTAAGTTATGACGATCTGCGCGCTCTGGACCGCTGGGCTCTGGTGCGTGTGCAGGCCCTGCTGAACAAGGTCACCGCTGCCTACGGTGAATTCCGTTTTCATGTGGCGTACCATGCGATCTACGACTTTATCATTCGCGATCTCAGTGCGGTGTACATGGATGCCCTTAAAGACCGACTCTACAGTGACGCGCCCAAGAGTATCGAGCGCAGGAGTGCGCAAACGGTACTGGCTAATATCCTCGAAGTGTTGGTGCGCGTCCTGGCGCCTATCTGGAGCTTTACCTGTGATGAGGTGTGGGACTATTATCCCGAGGGGATCTGCGAACCTGACAGAGCCCAGGCCATTGCCCTGGCCGGCTGGCCGGAAGCAACGGACTTTGACCCTCAGGTCACTGCAGCTGAGCAAGCGCGTATCGCCGATGAGTTCATCACCGTCCTCGACGTGCGTGAGGCGGTTACCAAGGCACTTGAAGAATCGGCATTCACTAAAAGCCAGCAGGCATCCCTCGTTATCACTGCGCCAGCAGGCATTATCGAGGTGCTCAAGGCTCAGGGAGAGCAGCTTCTTACCGAACTGTTTATCGTGGCCGAGGTAGAGCTTGTAGCAGGAGAGGGAACCGAGGTCACCGTTGAGGTCAACGCGGCGTCCGGCGAAAAATGTCCGCGCTGCTGGAACTACCGCGAGCTCGGCGTTGATGCAGCACATCCGGAAGTCTGTGAGCGCTGCGCTGCCGTTCTCACCGGATTGGGCCTCTGAGCATGAAAAGAAGAAATGCCTTTGTGTTATTTACCGTGCTGGTGCTGGTTATTATCGCCCTGGATCGGTTTACCAAGATCCTCGCAATTGAGCAGTTGACGGGCAGTGACCCTCTCGCCTTTCTTCCGCTCTTCTTGGATTTTGCTCTGGTGTATAACACCGGCGGCGCCTTCGGGCTCTTCGCCGGCGGCGGAGTCATCTTTGTTGCCGTAGCGCTGCTCGCGGTGGGTGTCATACTGGGCTATCTCATCAAGGCAAAGGAGCTGAGGCTGCTTATCGTCATTACTCTGGCAATGATCAGCGCCGGTGCTCTCGGTAATGCCTACGATCGTGCCATGATCGGCGCGGTGCCCGATTTCATTCATACGCTCTTTATGGATTTTCCGGTGTTCAATGTTGCGGACATGGCTCTGACCGTTGGTGAGTTTGCCTTGATTATCATTGCTGCCTATTATTGGTTTGGCCCGGGCAAGCGCAAAGAAACGGCCGAGGTGCGCGAGGGCGCATCGCGCAAAAACGAGGACGAATCAGCTGCAGCAGAGCTTTGCAAGAGCGAGGACGAATCAGCTGCAACAGAGCTTTGCAAGAGCGAGGACGAATCGAGCAAAGAGGAAGCGTGAGTTTGCTTCATGCCGCGATTTGAGCACATAGTCACGCCCGCTGAGCAGGGGAGCAGGATCGATGCTCTGCTCGCCACGTTTACGGAAGTCAGCAGCCGGGGCGAGGCGGTGCGCCTGTTAGAGGGCGGACACGTGACCCTCAACGGCAATCAGCACACAGCAAAAAAGCGCATCCTGCTCGCCGGTGATAGCATCGAATACACGGTAAACCCCCCTGCAGCCCCCCAACTCCTGGCAGAGTATATCTCCCTTGACATTCGCTATGAAGACGAATATCTCATCGTTTTGTCCAAAGAGGCAGGCATGGTTGTGCATCCGGCGCAGGGCCACGAAGAGGGAACGCTGGTCAACGCACTCCTGCATCACTGCGGCTCAGAGAATCTGGCGTTTTTGCAGGGAGAAGACCGTCCGGGCATTGTGCACCGGCTCGACAAGGATACCTCCGGCCTCATGCTGGTGGCCAAGAACGAACAGGCAGGCGAAGCACTTCAGGAGGGTATTCGTACGCGCAACGTCGATCGGCGCTACCTCACTTTGGTGCATGGCTATATTGCACCTCAGACCGGGCTCATTGATGCCCCCATTGCGCGAGGAAGTGTCGAACGCATGCGCATGGCCGTAGGTGAAGGCCCTGCTGCTCGTGAAGCTATCACTTCTTTTACGGTGCAAGATCGTTTTGAGGCCGGCATCAAAGACGACGGTTATACCTATCTCGAGTGCAAACTCTATACCGGACGCACTCATCAGATCCGTGTACACATGGACTACATCGGGCATCCCTGTGTGGGCGACCCGCTCTACGGGCGCCTGGGACCCGCTGCCCAACTCGGACTTGCACGGCAGTTTCTCCATTCCTGGCGACTCAGCTTTACCCATCCCATTTTGGGTGAATCGATGGAATTTGAGGATGCGCTGCCTGCTGATCTTGCGCAGGCTCTGGATTCTCTCGCAAACAGAAAACTGTAGATGTGACAGGGGGACTTGCTGACAAAAGGGGACGTACCTTCTGTCTTGTTGGCTGATCCCCAGCCAACAAGACAGAAGGTACGTCCCCTTTTGTCAGCAAGTCCCCCTTTGTCTGCAAAAGAACTGTTCCCAGTCTTACGTTGTAGTACAATGAGCGACACCATCACGGAGTGTTGCGAGGAGAAACAGAGTGGCTAGACCAAACATCAAACGCCGGGGTTGCGGTTGCTTGGGCATAGGCTCCTTTGGCCTCGGCACCATTGTTGCCGTGGTGATTTCCTGGACCACCTACCACGACGTTCTCTGGACGATTGTTCACGGATTTCTCAGCTGGGCTTTTATCATCTGGTATCTCATCTTCCACTAAGTCACTAACCGGAAATTAGCAACTTAAGTCTGAAGTCAATATTTTTGTGTGGTAATATATTTCGGTTAGAGTGCGATAACGGCACTCGTAAATAGTAATGGCCCCCGGATACATGTTCTTTCGATTAACCGCGTAACATGGAAAGTGGGCCCCCGACATGGAAGGGGCTACCCTTGAGTGAGATTCAAAACCCGGATGTCATCGAGCTTGATGACATCGACGACGACAAGTTTAACGACTTGATCGACAACACCATTACCGACTTCGATGAAGGCGACCTCGTTACCGGTACCGTAGTAAAAATTGAACATGATGAAGTTCTCTTAGACATCGGCTTTAAATCCGAAGGTGTCATACCGCTGCGCGAGCTTTCAATCCGCAAGGATGCCGACCCCACCGAAATCGTATCCCTCGACGAGAAGATCGAGGCGCTCGTTTTGCAGAAAGAGGACAAGGACGGCCGTCTGATCCTCTCCAGAAAACGTGCCGAATATGAGCGCGCCTGGATCGACATCGAGGAAAAATTCAACAAAGGCGAGCCGGTCGTGGGCGAGGTTATCGAAGTGGTCAAGGGCGGCCTTATCGTGGACATCCGTCTGCGCGGCTTTTTGCCGGCCTCACTCGTTGACCTGCGTCGCGTTAAGGATCTGGAATCCTTCACCGGCGAGAAGATCGAGGCCCGCATCATTGAGATGGACCGCAATCGCAACAACGTGGTGCTCTCGCGCCGGGTTGTGCTTGAAGAAGGCCGCAAGAATGAGCGCTCCGAGATTCTGGAGAAACTCACCAAGGGCATGCGCCTCAAGGGTAACGTTTCTTCTATCGTAGACTTTGGTGCGTTTGTGGACCTGGGCGGAATCGACGGTCTGGTTCACATCTCCGAGCTTTCCTGGAGCCACGTCAACCATCCTTCCGAAGTCGTCAAAGTGGGCGATGAGGTTGAGGTAGAGGTTCTTGAGGTCGACTTGAACCGCGAGCGTATCTCGCTCGGTCTCAAGCAGACCACCGAGGATCCCTGGCGTGCAATGGTCAAGAATTATCCTATCAATTCAATACTGGAGGGCAAAGTCACCAAACTGGTAAGCTTTGGCGCCTTCGTTGAACTGGGCGACAACATCGAGGGGCTGGCACACATCTCCGAGATGGCACCCAAGCACATCATTGCTCCGGCACAGGTTGTGCACGTGGGTGACGTTGTACACGTAAAAGTCATTGACATCGATCCGGATCGTCGTCGCGTATCGCTTTCCATGAAGCAGGCCGCTGAGACCCTGGGCATCGAGATCGAAGTGACCGAAGCTGATCCTGCAATGCTCAAGCCTGTCAAGACCCGTAAACGCGCCGGTGATTCTGAGACCGACGAGGCACAAGAAGGTTTTGAAGAAGCAAGCGATATTGAGATTGCCTACGAAGAAGCCGCTGAGGCCAATGCAGCCGACGAAGTAGCTGCCGAGGAGGTTGCTGCCGAGGAGGTTGCTGCCGAAGAGGTTGCTGCCGAGGAGGTTGCTGTTGAGCTAGCTGCAGAGGAATCAGTTGCCGAGGAAGCTCCTGCAGAGGTAGCCGAAGAAGCGCCTGCAGAGGTAGCCGAAGAAGCGCCTGTAGAGGAAGCACCCGCTGAGGAAGTTGCTGTCGAAGAAGTAGCCGAAGAGGCTCCTGCCGAGGAAGCAGCCGAAGAAGCGCCTGTAGAGGAAGCACCCGCTGAGGAAGTTGCTACCGAAGAAGTAGCCGAAGAAGCGCCCGCCGAAGAGGCTCCTGAAGAGGTAGCTTCTGACGAGGAGACTTCTTCCTAATAGCGTGGACAGCTCACTCATTCGCAATTTTTCTATCATTGCCCATATTGACCACGGCAAGTCAACACTGGCCGACCGTATCCTGCAACTGACGCACACTATCTCAGAGCGCGATATGGTCGACCAGGTTCTCGATTCTATGGATATCGAGCGCGAGCGCGGCATCACCATTAAGTCGCAGGCCGTGCGCGTGCTCTATGATGCTGATGATGGCAAAACCTACCAGCTCAATCTCATCGACACGCCGGGGCACGTTGACTTTACCTATGAGGTGAGCCGCAGTCTGGCCGCGTGCGAGGGTGCTATTTTGGTGGTCGATGCCACACAGGGGGTCGAGGCCCAAACCATTGCCAACGCCAGTATGGCTATGAACGCAAATCTGGAGATAGTGCCGGTCATCAACAAGATCGACCTGCCGGCGGCAGACGTTGAGCGGGTCAAGGGTGAGATCGAAGAAGGTCTTGCTATCCTCTCCGACCAGGCCATCGCCATCTCAGCAAAAACCGGCGAGGGCATTCATAATGTGCTCGAGTCGGTGGTCAAGCGCGTACCGGCACCCACCGGAAGCCTTGATGCTCCGCTTAAAGCGCTCATCTTTGATTCCTACTTCGATCCCTATCGCGGCGTGGTGGCACTCGTTCGCGTGGTTGATGGTGTGCTGCGCAAGGGCGAGCAGATCCTGCTCATGGCTACCGGGGTGCAGACCCTGGTAGAGGAGGTGGGCGTTCGCCGCCCGGTGAATACCCCCGTGCCTGAGCTTACCGTTGGCGAGGTGGGTTACCTCATCACTGGCCTTAAAGACCCCCGTGACGTCAAGGTAGGAGATACCGTCACCCTGGGCCGCAACGGAGTCGAAAAACCCATTACCGGTTACCGTGAGGTCAAGCCCATGGTGTTTTCCGGCATCTTTCCGGTTGACGGCGACCAATACGAGAGCCTGCGCGAGGCCCTCGACAAATTAGCGCTCAATGATCCGGCACTGGTGTACGAACCGGAAACCAGCCATGCCCTCGGGTTTGGCTTTAGGGTGGGATTCCTCGGTCTTTTGCATATGGAGGTGGTCAAGGAGCGTCTGGAGCGCGAGTTTGACCTTGATCTCGTGGCTACCGCGCCGAGTGTTGAGTATCACGTCTTTACGACCAAGGGAGACATGGTCTCTATCCACACCCCTCAGGACATGCCTGACGCCAGTGCCATTGAGCACATCGAAGAACCCTACCTCACTGCCACTGTGCTCATCCCGCCGGATTACGTCGGGGCGGTCATGGATCTTTCCATAGCGCGGCGGGGCATCTTCAAGACCATGCTCTATCTCTCGGCAAATACCGTGGAGATGAAGTGGGAGATACCTCTAAGCGAGCTGGTGCTCGATTATTTTGACCAGCTCAAGAGCCGTACCCGGGGCTACGCCTCCCTTGACTATGAATTCAGCGACTATCGTGCGTCTGATCTGGTTAAGCTGGACATGCTGCTTGCCGGCAAGCCAGTGGATGCGCTCTCCTTTATCATCCATAAAGATAAAGCCTATGAGCGAGGCAATGCGTTGGCAATCAAGCTCAAAGACATCATTCCGAGGCAGATGTTTGAGGTGCCCATCCAGGCGGCCATTGGCGGCAGGGTTTTAGCCCGCACCACAGTAAAGGCTAAGCGCAAGGATGTTCTGGCCAAGTGCTACGGCGGTGACATCACCCGTAAGCGAAAGCTCCTCGAAAAGCAAAAGGCCGGCAAAAAGCGCATGAAGAATATCGGCAGCATTGAGGTGCCGCAGGAGGCCTTCATGGCCCTCCTCAAAATCGACGAATAATTCACTCCACTCGTTACAGCTACTAGTCAGCGGGGCTTTATATGCTTCGCTGACCTGTAACATTGTGTCATCCTGAGCGCCCCC